>NZ_LWEJ01000093.1:0-104950 GCF_001635525.1 Alcanivorax sp. HI0007 | reverse complement strand
GATCGGTACGAACACCGCCACCAGGGTCAGGGTGGTGGCCACCACGGCAAAGGCAACCTGGCGGGCCCCCTGGTAGGCGGCCACCAGACGGGTTTCCCCCTCATCGATGCGGCGCTGGATGTTTTCCAGCATGACGATGGCATCGTCCACCACCAGGCCAATGGCCAGGATCAGCGCCAGCAGGGTGAGCACGTTGATGGAGAAATCCATGATGCCCAGGCCGATAAAGGCCCCGATGATGGATACCGGAATGGTCACTGCCGGAATCAGGGTGGCCCGCAGGTTGCCCAGAAAGGCGAAGATCACCGCGATCACCAGCACCACGGAAATGCCCAGGGTCACCAGTACTTCCTTGATGGAAGCGCGGATAAACAGGGATTCGTCGTAGTTCACATCCAGGCTGATATCCGCTGGCAGGCTGGTGCGCACCGCTTCGATTTCCGCCTGCACGTTGTCGGAGACTGCCACGGTATTGGCCTTGGACTGGCGGATGATACCCAGGCCGATGGCGGTTTCGCCGTTGGCGCGCAGCACGGTGTCATCACTTTCCACGCCCAGTTCCACCCGGGCCATATCCCCCACCCGCAGCAGGTAATCGCCCTGGCGACGCACCACCAGATCCTCGAATTCGTTCACCGAAGACAGGCGGTTGTCGGCCCGCACGGTAAAGGCACGGGACTGGGATTCCAGCCGCCCGGCGGGCAACTCCACGTTGTTGCTGCGCAGGGCCTGTTCGATATCGGTGACCGTCACCTGGTTGGCGGCCATACTCTGACGGTCCAGCCAGACGCGCATGGCATAGCGGCGTTCCCCGCCGATGAAGACTTCCGATACCCCATCCAGCACCGCAAAACGGTCCACCAGGGAACGCTCGGCAAAGTCGGTGAGTTCCTGGGGGGCCAGGGTACTGCTGGTCAGGGTGACCCAGATAATGGGCCGGGCATCCGCGTCGGACTTGGCGATCACCGGAGTCTCCGCTTCTTCCGGCAGCCGGTTGAGCACCCGCGACACCGCATCGCGCAGGTCGTTGGCGGCCACGTCCACATCCCGGTCCAGGTTGAATTCCACACTGGTACGGGCGGAGCCCAGGCGGCTGCGCGACTCGATCTTGCGCACCCCTTCCACCCCGGCCACGGCCCCTTCGATCACCTGGATAATCTGGGTATCGATCACTTCCGGGGCGGCGCCGGCGTAGTCCACCGAGATGGACACTTCCGGCGGATCGATGTCCGGGTATTCACGCACCGACAGTTTCATCAAGGCGCTGATACCGAACACCACGATCAGCAAGCTGATCACGGTGGCGAAGACCGGTCGCTTGATGGAGATATCGGAAAGAATCATGCAGCGGCCTCGCTGTCCGCCTGATCGGCGTCCGGCGAGGCGGGTTCCAGCAGGGCCCGCTGGCCCGGCAGCAAGGCTTCCGGGTTATCCAGCACCTGCACCGCCTGACCGCTACCCAGCCGGGAATGGCCGTTGACCACCACATCCGGCTGGCCGGTCAGGCCGCTGGTAATTTCCACCCAGCCATCACGACGGCCACCCAGGGTGACCGGATGGCGTTCGGCTGTGTTGTCGCCCGTAACGGTGAACACATAGCTCTGTGCCCCCTGGGTAATGATCGACTGCTCGGGTACCAGCAGCGCATCACGCTCGGCCAGTTGCACCGACACACGCAGAAACTGCCCCGGACGAATCCGGTCCTGGGGGTTTTCCAGCCGGGCCCGGGCGGTCAGGCTGCGACTCGCCGTGCTCACCCGGGAATCCAGGTCGGTGATAGTGCCTTCGAACACCTGATCCGGAAACGCTTCATTGCGGGCCTGCACCGGCAGCCCGGAAACCAGCCGTGCCAGATAGCGTTCCGGCACCTGGAAATCCACTTCGATATAGCCCAGGTTATCCAGGGTGGTGATGGCATCGCCGGTTTGCAGGTAACCGCCCGCATCCACCTGTCGCAAGCCCACCACACCGGCGAAGGGCGCGCGGATGGTATGGTCATTCAGATTCGCCCGGGCGGCGTCGCGACTGGCCTTGGCCCCATCCAGGGTGGTGCGGAAGGTGTCCACTTCAGACTGGGAGATGGCGCGGCTCTTCACCAGTTTCTGGCCGCGCTGGAAATCGTTCAGCGCGCGCTGATATTCCGCCTCGCTGCGCGCCAGCTCGGCGCGGGCATTGCGATCATCCAGGGTGACCAGCACCTTACCCTGATCCACCTTCTGCCCCTGACGGAAGTGGATCTGCGCCACCCGACCGGGGACTTCGGTGAGGATCATCACTGCCTGGGCGGCCCGCGCCGTCCCCACCGCCTCCACCCGATCAAACAGGGAACGTTCGATGCTCGGCGCCAGATTGACCACCGTGGGCGGACGCTGCCCCATGGGGGCCGGCGCTGGTGCGAGGAGCCACCACAGGCCAGCACCTACCAGCACCACCAATATCAGGGCGGCGATAATCCGCTTCATGAACGTCTCCAAACGATGATTTGCAACAAACCGAAAAGGAAGCTTAGCGCCCAATTATGCAAGCAATTTGTAGAGGGAGCGTTAAAGTGACAGGTAATTATGAAGGAAATTCAGTTTTAGCGCAGATTGTTGCCACAGGAACGTCGCTGGCGGCGTGATGAAAGAACCGCGAGGTACGAGTTGCGAGAAGCGAAAATCTGCCTTTCCCGGTGTTCCGGTTTTGATTTTCGTCACTCGCTTCTCGCAACTCGAGACTCAGGTAATCGCGCCGCCAGCCACGCTCCTACAGTAAGGATGTGATCTCGGCGACCAGCCAATAAAAAGCCCGCCGGGTGGCGGGCTTTTCAATAGCGTCGCGCCTTCAGGCGTTACACCATTTCAGCGCGCATCTTTTTCTTGTCCAGCTTGCCCACGGAGGTGCGCGGCAGCTCATCCACGAAGATGACGCGATCGGGAATGCCATAGCGGCTGATGATGCCCTTGTCAGCGTAATCCGCCATTAGGGCCTTGATGCCTTCCTCATCCGCATCGCCGTTCTTGACCACCAGGGCCACCGGGCGCTCGCCCCATTTTTCATCGGGTACGCCGACCACGGCACACTCACCCACGCCCGCATGCTGCAGGATCATGCCTTCCAGGTCGATGGAGGAGACCCATTCGCCACCGGTCTTGATCACATCCTTGATGCGGTCAACGATCTTCAACCAGCCGTCTTCGCTCATCACCGCCACATCCCCGGTGTGCAGCCAACCGCCGGCCCACAGTTCCTCGGATTTCTCCGTGTCGTGCAGGTACCCCTGGGTCAGCCAGGGCGCGCGAACCACTACTTCCCCCTGGCTCTTGCCATCGTGGGGCACGTCGTTCATTTCCCCATCGACGATACGCAGCTGCACCATGGCCACCGGACGGCCGGTGCGGGTGCGGTAGTCCGCCTGGGTTTCCAGGTCGGCCTTTTCCAGTTCCGGGGTCAGTTGTGCCAGGGTCAACAGCGGACAGGTCTCGCTCATGCCGTAACCGGTGTAGATATCGATGCCGCGCTCCAGCGCGCCCATGGCCAGGGCCTTGGGCAGAGCGGAACCACCAATGATCACTTTCCAGCCACTCAGGTCGATGCTCTTGGCCGCTTCCGCCTGCAACAGCATCTGGATGATGGTGGGTACACAGTGGGAGAAGGTGACCTTCTTGGTGACCAGCAATTTCAGCAAGCTGGCCGGCTCATAGCGACCCGGGTACACCTGCTTCACACCCATCAGGGTGGCCATGTAGGGAATGCCCCAGGCATGCACGTGGAACATGGGGGTAATCGGCATGTAGACATCGTCTTCGTTGAAGCGACCCTGACCGATCCCGGACATGGTGTTGCGACCGGCAAAGGTATGCAGTACCAGCTGACGGTGGGAGAAGTACACGCCCTTGGGCAACCCGGTGGTACCGGTGGTGTAAAAGGTGGTGGCGCGGGTGTTTTCATCCAGCTCGGGGAAATCATAACGGGCCGGCGCCTTGGCCAGCAGGTCTTCGTACTCACCGGCGATGGGCAGCGCATCGCTGCTTTTCACGCCGTCGTCGTCGAGCAGAATGTAGGTCTTCACCGGCTCGATGCGGTCCTTCACCGCTTCCAGGATCGGCAGGAATTCGCTGTTCACCAGGATGGCGTCATCCTCGGCGTGGTTGATGGTGTAGAGCACCTGTTCCGGGCTGAGCCGCACATTCACGGTGTGCAGTACCGCCCCCATCATGGGAATGGCGAAAAACGCCTCCAGGTAACGGTTGGTGTCCCAGTCCATCACCGCCACGGTGTCGCCGGGCTTGATGCCCTGGGCTGCCAGGGCGCCGGCCAGACGGTGTACCCGCTCTTCAAATTCCCGGTAGGTAAAATCCCGATCACCGTAGGTGATGGTCTGCTCCGGCGCCTTGCCCACGCCGGCTTCGAGAATGCGGTTGATTACCAGCGGCGGCTCCACGGCGGAGGGGGTGCGCTGGATAGTGAGATTACTGCTCATAGTGGCTCCGTTACCTTGTTATTCTGCCGATAAGGGCGGGGCTGAAAGCGCCCATACCTGTGGGTATGTAAGGCGCTCCAGACTGACACAGTCCCCCGCACGGGTCATCCGTTCAGCTGTGCCAAAGGTAACAAAATACTACCCGGTGTAGACGCTGTGTCTAGCACGAGTTGCGACAAGCGAGTCACGAGGAGCGAAAAGCTGTGGGAAGGGTGCACCGCGCCTCAGTGCACCCTTCCCATTCAGGGGCGAGTGAGGGTTTTCGGGTCCAGCAGTTTTTCCAGTTCGTCCCGGGACAGGTCGGACTGCTCCTCGGCCACATCGATCACCGGGCGGCCACTGGCAAAGGCGTCTTTGGCGATCTTCGCTGCCTTCTCGTAGCCAATCACCGGATTGAGGGCCGTGACCAGAATCGGGTTCTTGCCCACCCCTTCCGCCAGACGGTCTTCATTGAAGGTCATGCCGGTGATGGCCCGGTCGGCCAGGTTACGGCAGCTGTTGGCCAGCCAGCCGGTCATGTCCAGCAGGTTGCTGGCCACCAGCGGCAGCATCACATTGAGCTGGAAGTTGCCGCTCTGGGCCGCCACCGCATTGGCTTGATCCAGCCCCATCACCTGGGCCGCCACCATGGTCACCGATTCGCAGATCACCGGGTTCACCTTGCCGGGCATGATCGAAGAGCCCGGCTGGGTGGCCGGCAGTTGCAGCTCGCCCAGACCATGGATGGGGCCCGAATTCATCCAGCGCAGATCATTACTGATCTTCATCAGTACGACCGCCAGGCCACGCAGGGCAGCGGACAGATTCAGCGGTGCATCCAACGCACTCTGGGCCACAAAGGGATGCGGCATTGGCGTGAAGTCCAGTCCGGTTTCCTCTGCCAGTTGCCTGGCAAAGGCCGCCGCAAAATCCGGGTGGGCATTGATGCCGCTGCCCACCGCCGTGCCGCCCTGGGGGATGGCCAGCATTTCATCCCGGGCCCGGGCCAAGCGGCTGCTGGCATCCTGCAATTGCAGCACCCAGGTCTGCAGTTCCTGCTCCACCGTCACCGGCATGGCATCCATCAGATGGGTTCGGCCGGTCTTCACCAGCTCCCGGCCTTCCCGGGCACGCAACCCCAACGTGGCGATCAGGTGTTCCAGTCCCGGGAGCAATTGTTCGGTGACGGCCAGTACCGACGACACATGAATGGCGGTGGGAATGGTGTCGTTGCTGCTCTGCCCCAGATTCACATCATCATTGGGATGAATCTCGACACCGGCGTCGGCGCACAGGTGCGCAATGACCTCATTCACGTTCATGTTGGTGCTGGTGCCAGAGCCGGTCTGGAAAATATCCACCGGGAATTGGTCCAGATGATGGCCGGCCAGCAAGTCATTACAGGCCCCGACAATGGCAGCCTGCTTGTCCGCTGGCAGCTGTTCCAGCCGGAGGTTGGCCTCCGCCGCGCAGCGTTTGATGCGTACCACCGCCAGAATAAACCGCTCCGGCAACGGACGACCGCTGATGGGAAAGTTGTCCACTGCCCGCTGGGTCTGGGCACCCCATCGGGCCGTTTTGGGCACCTGCACCTGGCCCAGGGAATCGGTTTCGATACGGGTGTCGGTATCGTGGCCGCTCATGATGGCCTCCTGGCAATGAATTTTCTCCATCATGGCACGGGAAATAGGTCAGATCATCCATCCTCCCTTCACCACATCATGGCGTTTTCCATGGATACTAGGGCCATGCTGCCAGATACCGATTCTTCCCCGGTGGACCCAACCCTGTTCACCGACCTGCCCTGCCTGCCGGGCGTCTACCGCTTTTTTGGCGAGCAGGATGAACTGCTCTATGTGGGAAAAAGCATCAATCTGCGACAACGGGTAAAGAGCCACTTTGCGGCCCGGCACCGGGATAAAAAGGAAGCCCGGTTGTGCCACCTGACCCGCCGTATCGAGCATCAGGTCACTGCCGGCGAACTGGGCGCACTGTTGCTGGAAAACCGGGAAATCAAACAACGCCAACCCATCTTCAACCGTCGTCAGCGCCGTTACCGGCAGCTGCATACCTGGCGTCTGCAAACCAACCGTCAGGGTTTTCTTGTTCCAGTGCTATACCGGCCGCTGGTAGATAATCATGGCTGGCAACAGGACAGCTATGGTCTGTTTCGCAGCCCGCGGCAGGCAAAAGGCATGCTGGATGGCAAGGTGCGTGAAGCCGGGCTCTGCCCGCGAATCTGTGGCCTGGAAGGGAACGGCAAGGGGGCCTGCTTTGCGCATCAGCTGGGCCGATGTCAGGGTGCCTGTTGCGGCAAGGAAACCGTGGAGAGTCACAACCAGAGGCTACAGAAAACCCTGGAAGACCAGCATATCCAGGCTTGGCCTTACCCGGGTGTGCTGGTGATCCGTGAGCAGAACCCGCAACAAACCGACTACCATCTGGTTGATCAATGGTGCCATCTCACCACCCTGCAACATAAACCGGAACCGATGACCATTACCCCGGATGCGGATGCCAGCTTTGATCTGGACAGTTACCGGGTGCTGATCCGTTTTCTGGATCAGGGGGTGGAACACTATGTGTTGTCGTGATCCTGCCAAGGCCTAGGGGGGTGGCACCTTGGCAATGATTTCGCTGTGCCAGGTGCCGCCCGGCATGGCAATGCGACCGTACTGCTGATCCCCAAAACTGACCTGCCCCACCAGCGGCATGCCGCCGCCGCTCTGGCCGAAGTCCGCGCTCTGCCCCAGCAAAAGTTCGTTTTCAATGGTCAGGCTGGGCAAGCCGTCACTGTTCTGATCACCGGATTTCAGCACCACGTTGCCGTTTCGCCAGCCGATACTGCCGCTGACATTGGATAGCCGGAACGCTGACTGGGGGCTGGATACTTCGGCCAGTGACAGGTATGCATTGCCATCCAGATTCATATAGCCCTCAAAGCCCAGGGTTGCCAGACCATCGGCAGTGGCCGGGTAGAGCACGAAACGAAACTGGTCCGCGGACAGATTGAAATCCCACAGTGCCACATTGGCGGTGGTTCCCCCCAGATCACTGAGACTGCCCGCCCCGAGCAGGCCCCGTACCTGGTAGTGAGACAGGGTATCGGTGCGCAGCATGATCCCTGACGCCAGATCCGGAAAGGCCGGGTCGGAGTCCCCCAACGTCAGGTACAGGTCCCTGGCTTCCCAGAGCAGGTCATTATTGAGCAGGCCTACCGCCACATCGCTGGCGGTGTTGGCGAACAAGAAATGGGAATGGGTCTGCCAGTTATCCGCCGCCGCCGCGCGCACCAACGGATCAGCGCTATTCGCCGCGTCCCAGAATCCAGGGGACTGCACCATAACGGTAGCGTCTGTCCGCAGACCCACATTGCCGGAGGGCCCTTGCGGATAAGCCAGGATATCGGCATCGAGCTTGCCCAGCGTGAGGACAACGCCCCAGTCATAACTGTCCGACCAACCGCTGGTGGGGTTGGTGACAGTCAACTGTTCACTGTAGGCATGCAGATGACCGTTGCGCAGCAGGACGGCAAACGCCGATTCACCGGCGGCGACCCGGGTCGGATGAAACACTCCCCCCGCACTGGTACACAAACCGCTATCCGGCTGCCCGCTGCTAAAGCCGCCACCAAAGCACAGGCCTGCCGGGCCGGTGCTGTTCTGCACCACATCCAGAATGGCATCCAGTGCAAACATGGGGCCGGAACCATTGCCGAGACGGCGCCAGTTCACCAGCTCCATACGGGTACGGTCACCGTCTGCATGGCCCAGGCGAAGCTGAAAATCCGTGTCGTAATCCCACTGGGTCTGTATCGTCAGGCCTTCTGAGCGGGGGGTATTGATTCCGGCATAATCCCAGTTGCCATTTGGCGCTGTACCATCATAGCCATAGCCGAGCCCACCAGCAGACACCCGCACACGGGCGTCTTTCAGCCCACCGAGCCAGGCACCGTAAAGCAGGGGCTGACGACCACTGCGATCAAAGTTTCCCGGCGATGCCTTATACATCAGGTCGAATTCCAGCGCGGTATAAGTGTGATCCGCTTCCAGCAACAAGCCATTGCTGTCGATACCGATAATGCCCGTGGCGGGTGCATGTCCCCCGGCGGAGCCGTTGGTAAACCGGTTCTGTATGATCAGATTACCAATGCTCATCTCCGCACTGCCGGCTCCGCCCTGGCGGTATATCCAGTCACCGGTCATGGAAAAGTCCAGATTCGCATGCTGGCCATTCGTGCTAAAGAGCCCCTGGTTTACCAACGTCAGGTTGCCTTGTGAATACAACCCGACCTGGCCCAAAGAGTGGCCCGCATAAGCTGGGTTCGTCCCGGTTTCCAGGGTCATCCCGTCCAGGGTAAAGAAGGAAGGCTGCCAGTCATACTGCAATGCCAGTAGCGGAACGCCGCCATCGCTGCCCACATCCAGCTGCAGTTGTGCACTCAGCGGATTGCCATCGCCCTGCAGGGTGAGACCATTCAGTTGCGTGCAGGCATGCTGGTCCGTCACTCCGCCACTGCAGGTTCCTGCTGGTGCGTTACCTCTATCGGTTATCCAGTTCAGCTGTTGGGCCTGAATGGCGCCACCGCTTTCCAGATTGACGGTGAGACCGTCCTGACCGCGGATATCAGCCAGACCACTGTCATCAAGAGGCGTCATGGCAGTGACCGCAGCGGACAGTGGCAATACCGCCAGGATCAACAGGGGCCGGCGATCAGAAACCATACAGAAACGCCCTCCCGTCAAAACGCATCTGCATGTCGCCGTTGGCGCTCGCCGAATCACTCATTCGAAATGCCATTGCACTACCAGGATTGTTATCCAGCATGAAACCGGGCGTAGCGCCATCGTCCACTTCCACCGCCATGCGTCCGATATTGAGAAAGGTATTCATGTCCTGATACTCGCCCGGCCCTTTCGCAAAGGGGTAATCCAGCTGAATTGCCGCCAGACCATCAGGGTTACAGGGGGAAAGCAGGCAGTTACCGTCAGCATCTTCAAAACGACTCAGGTCACGGTAGCTGGATCCGCTATTACTCAGATATGCCCCTTCCAGCCGGACATCTTCAATGGCAAGGCTGCCATAGAATTCTTTCAACACCAGCCAGTTTCCTTCCCTGGCGACAAACTCCAACCCAATACGACAGGGGTCCGGGTTGCCGCCACACGCAGTATCCGGTGCATTGTCCTCACCAACATTATTTCGCAGCCGCAGGGTTAGCTGAATGGCATCACCGCCAATGACTGAGTGAAGCTCACTGTCGTTAAGGGGAACCATGGAATCGGTTTTCCCCGTCTGAGGATAAATAATGCTTAGCAGCAACCATAGCGCCACAAACATAAAAGGGATGTATTTCGATGGCATACCATATCCAGACATATTTCCCTCTCTCAGCAGAACATGGTGCTGCCGTAGCAGTTTTGTTTCGGCGCCAGATCAAACTCGGGGTGTTCCAGCAGCAACCCCGGCGCCCCCAGCAATGCAATGGCTTCATCAATGCCGCGGTTACCAAGATCCGCATTGGGGTTGTAAACATCCAACAGCTTCACCGAAGGCGCGTTGAGCCACCATCCGGTATTCGCCGGCACCGCATAGCTGCTTGAGCAACGGGGGGTAGCATTACTGGTGGCACAGATATCAAAAGCGCCAGGAGGCAACTCTTCCGTCGGCGTCAGTTTGCTGTAACGGGGGTATGCAATGGGCTCTCTCTGGAAGGAAAGAAAGAAATCTGAGGTATCTTCAAATGTCAGTTTATGAACGTTACGAAGATCGGTATTGAGGCTGGCGAAAACCGTATCCATTACTGCCTCAGCGGCACAGGCAAGGGGGTTAAAAAAACCACAACTTCCCCCCAGGAACTCAAGGTTGTTGGTTTTCAGTTCTGCAGCTTGCAGGCCAAGCGTCTGCATTCTTGTGCCGGCAATATCAACAAAGAGTGCATCAGAAATATTATTGCCACAGTCATCATGTCCTATGCTGGTCCTTCCCGTACACCCTGTTGCTCTTATTGTAAAAATACTCAGCAACCGGGCCTCAATATCCATGGTCAGTGATAGTTCAGAACCCAGAAATCCGCTGACACTGTTTATCCCCGAATGGCACCCCACAACGCCAGAGCCTGTTACGGCACCGGTATTACAGGTAGTGGCAAACGCTGTGTTTTCCTGATTCACCGCATTGTTCGTGTAATACCGGCGCCCCGCACTGATAGCACCATCTGCGGATTGCGCGCCAATTTTTATACCGGCAATCTCACGTAATGTGGTTGAGTCGTCATTCTTAACCGCGAACTCGATATACGGCCTGTCCAGTGTAAAGGGGCTTACAGGATCGCCGATATCCGTGCCGTTTCTTCCCATCAGGCTCAGGTAATCAATATCAATATCACAACCTGCGTGACCGGAAAGATGATCGTTAATGCCGCCACAGCCGAGCTGTAATTTTGAAACGTTAAGATTTAACTGAAGCTCTCCGTCCAGACCAATTCGATAGAATTCAAAGGGTGTGGAATAGGGGTTGGGATTCGACAATGCGCTGCCTGATATTTTGTCGGAAACGATCAGTCCCTGACCCGTAACAGCTCTCATCTGATCCTCATCAAGAGGACTCATACCTCCAGCATTGAACGCGTAGGAAGATGAAAACCAGAACAATATAAGCGCAGCTGATATTTTTACTGACGGAATTTTTTTTGTTTTATTTTCCATAAAAATTCTCTAATCCCCTGCGCCATAGCTGGTAAATTTCATGTAATTCACCTGTAAACCTTCTGCTCTGGCATCTCCAAGGTTTGCAGCGCCTGTACGAATAACGGGGAGAGTGTTGGTACCGGGAACTCCCAATAACGTTGATGGGTTCATCTTGTTCACCGTGGTGTAATCAGACCCGGCACTGATGTTGTAGCTGCCTCCATAGCCACATTGGTAATCACTCCCGCTATTAGCGGTACAATTAACTGCCTGACGATAATAGCGATCCGCAACACCTCCGGAGCCTCCACGAGGGGCATAATCACCACAGTTGCTTCCCCCCGGGCAGGAGTACTGATCCTGTCCTGGCCGAACATCCACCGCCGTGATCATGTAAGCGAACGCATCAAAGTCATCGCAGCTTTCACACTTGCGAAAGAAGATGCCGTCACTGGTATCGTTGTAGGCATTGCGATTTGGAGAAACCGTTGTCGATACCGCTGGACAGCCAACCCCACGACAGGGATACCAGTCCCCCCAACGTGAGTAGCCATGGGTAACAAAGTAGGAATCATCCACCGCATGAGAAGGCGTTGCGCCAGGGGTGTTGCTCAATAACGCTGCCCGGGCAGTGATATAGCCGGCATCCGCACTGTCCGGTACTGCCAGCGAGTAGAAATGATCATGAACCGCTGTATGGGTAGGGACATCTGGAAGACGCGGGATTTCCAGAATGAAATTACCGTCCTGAGACGGCACCGTATCCAGGGTCAGCGCCTGATAGTAAAGCTGTCCCAGCGGAACATAGGCATCCACATTTTTGAAATGCAGACCTTCGAGGGCATCGAACCTCACCGGTTGCCCCACCACATCGCTGGCGCCCGGACCATCATGCTGTGCTGCAGAAAACCGGAAGTCGCCCTTCAGGCGACTGTGGTAAAGGATGGCAAAGGTTTCGTTACCCGGTTGGGTAAACTGGAAAAGGCGGAAGGCTGAATTGGCCGCATTACCGCGAATGATGGTCTGGGTTTTCAGCAAATCCCCGGTACCGACGGACAGGTTGTTATTATTACCGGAGCGACCTACTTCCAGTTCTCCCCAAAAGGAAAAGGTGTATTCCGGCTGGGCACTGGGTGCCAGATATTCATAGATGGTGCTGTCCGGGTTATTGGGATCACTGTTGAGGACGGTGCCTTCGTAGCTGACTCCGCGGGGCGAAAATGCGCGTAACAGGTACGGGTTATCATGGGACGCAAAGTCACTGATCAGTCCACCACGAGGGCAGCCGAGGCTTGAGGCATCACAGGACGTGCCGAAATTGCCGCCGCTTTCATCCCAGTGAAATCCCCCGGTACCCGCACCGGAAATGTTCACGCCATACCAGCGCAGGTCTCCGCGTTGCAACGTGGTGCTACCTACCGGATCTGAGCCCACCTGCTCGAAATAACTGGTGGGCTTGATCAACCAGCGAAAATCCTCGAAGCCGATAGCCAGGCCCGTGCCGGTCACCTGAGACAGGCTTTCTTCATCCAGGGATTCCAGTGCAGCCTTACCCACCATGGGGCCAGCCGCGAGGACAACCAGCAAAACACGGAATAACCTGATGCAGTGTCTGTATTTGGGTCTGGTGAGCATGCTCACCTCATTGCGTTTGTTATTGTTTTATGTAAAACCGTTCACTTTTGTGACCACCCGGTCACAAACAAACCTAGCGCAATAACTATGCAACTCAATGCTCAAAAAGAAACAATATGTTTACCTGGCAGATAGGCTTTTGATTTGAAAGGGCTTCGCCACTTATTTCTGTGATGAGCGGTTTGGTCAGAAATTGGGGATATTTGGCCAACCGGGAAGGTTGTGGGTAACTATTGCGGACGGGAGAGTGCTCCGCCCTGAATCCACGGCGGCTATGGCTCTTTCTTATTTACCAATACAGAAGGAGGAAAAGATACGCCCCAGCAAATCATCCGCGGTAAAGGCACCGGTGATTTCTTCCAGGGCTTTCTGGGCAGCGCGCAGGTCTTCCGCCAGCAGCTCGCCAGCGGCATGATCGTGCAATTGCTGCTCGCCATTGTCCAGGGCGGCGAGAGCCTGTTGCAGGGCCGTGATGTGGCGGCGACGGGCGGAAAAGCGGCTTTGCCCTTCACCCTGCCCCGTTCCTTTAAATCCGGCGACGGCTTTCAGGTGCTCCCGCAGTTCCGGCAAGCCGTCACCGGTGGTAGCTGAGATCACGAAGCTACCGTCATCCCGGGGCCCGGTCGGGATGCCGGACAGGTCTGCCTTGTTCAGCACCACCGTCACCGGCAGATCCAGATTTTCCAGTTGCTGCTGGCTCTGTGGTAGCAAGCTATGGATATCTTGTGGATTAACATCTCCCTCCCGGGAATCCACCATGACCAGCAGGCGGTCGGCTTTTTTCATTTCCGCATAGGCACGGCGAATGCCCTCCTGCTCCACCACATCGGCGCTGTCCCGCAGGCCAGCGGTATCAATCAGGTTAAGGGGCATGCCATCCAGCTGAATGGATTCGCGCAGCACATCCCGGGTGGTACCGGCGATATCGGTAACGATGGCCGCATCGAAGCCGGCCAGGGCATTCATCAGCGAGGACTTTCCGGCATTGGGTTTGCCGGCGATAACCAGGGTCATGCCCTCACGAACCAGGCGGCCCTGATTGGCTTCCTCCAGCACCCGCAGGCATTGCCCGCGTAACTCACGGAGATCCCCGGCCACCTTGCCATCAGAGAGAAAGTCGATTTCCTCTTCCGGGAAATCAATGGCGGCTTCCACATAGATGCGCAACCCGATGAGCTCCTCCACCAGGCGATTCACCTGGTCGGAGAACACCCCCTGCAGGGAATGCAGGGCGGCTCGTGCTGATGCACTGGTGCCCGCATCGATCAGGTCGGCGATGGCTTCAGCCTGGGTCAGATCCATCTTGTCGTTGAGGAAGGCCCGCTGGGAAAATTCCCCCGCCCGGGCCTGACGGGCGCCAGCCGCAATGCAGGCTGCCACCAGCATATCCAGGATCACCGGGCCGCCATGGCCCTGCAGCTCGACCACGTCTTCGCCGGTAAACGAGTGGGGTGCCGGGAAGGCAATCACCAGCCCCTCATCGATCACCTGGCCCTGGGCATCTTTGAAGCGGGCAAAATGCGCCATTCTAGGGGTCAGTGAGCGATCACCCACCAACTTCCCGGCGATCTCACTGGCCCCGGGACCGGACAGGCGAACCACGCCCACGCCGCCACGGCCTGGCGCTGTGGCAATGGCAACAATCGTATCCTGGGCAGTATTCGACATGGGCTAATTCAGGCAGACCGGCAAAGGAGCATCAGCATAAAACAAAACCGGCCGGGAAATCCCGGCCGGTTGATAAAGAACAGCAGCGCGGGGCTGTTACCCTTCGTTTTCGATCTTGCGGGTAATCGCCCACTGCTGGGCAATGGACAGCAGGTTGTTGGTCAGCCAGTACAGCACCAGACCTGCCGGGAACCACAACATGAAGACGGAGAACACCACCGGCATCCACTTCATCACCTGGGCCTGCATGGGGTCCGCCGGCGTCGGGTTGAGGCGGGTCTGCAGGAACATGGAAGCGCCCATCAGGATTGGCAGGACAAAATACGGGTCCATCACTGACAGATCGTTGATCCACAGGAAGAACGGGGCCTGACGCAGCTCCACCGACTCCAGCAGCACATAGTACAGGGCAATAAACACCGGCATCTGAACCAGCATGGGCAGACAGCCGCCCAGCGGGTTGATCTTCTCGCGCTGGAACAACTTCATGGTTTCCATCTGCGCTTTCTGCCGATCGTTCTTGTTCTGCTCCTTGATGCGCTGCATCTCCGGCGCCACCTTGCGCATTTTCGCCATGGAGCGATAGCTGGTAGCGCTGAGCTTGAAGAAGATTGCCTTGATAATGAAGGTCAACAGGATGATGGCCACACCCCAGTTCCCCACACCGGCACCGATGTCGATATCCATGCCAAACACGGACACCTCACCGCTCTGCAGGAACACCAGCAGGGCAAAGATGGGCTGGGAAATAAACCACAGCCAGCCATAGTCCACGGTCATGTTGAGACCGGGGCTGATCGCCTCCAGCTTGTCCTGCTGCTTGGGCCCGGCATAAAACTCGGCGTACAGCACTTTTTCTTCACCGGGAGCCACCTTGACGGTGGGAGAGACGAAGCGCAGCAGGTACTGGCCTCGCTTTTCCAGATGGACGCTGGAGTATTGATTCCGTTGCTGGGCATCCGGTACCCAGGCAGAAACAAAGTAGTGTTGCACCATGGCCAACCAGCCGCCCTCGACCGTCAGGTTCAGGGGCTGGTCCGCCATGTCGTCAAAATCGAGTTTATTGTAGGGCTTCTCGCTATCCCAGTAGGCAGCCCCCAAATAGGTGGGCATGGGGATAAAGCCATGGTTCGCCAGACCCGGGTCATCACTGCCGTCGCGCTTGATCTGGCCATACAGGGCACCGGACCATTCGCTGTTCCCCTGGTTGCGAACAATATGGCTGACGCGAACCAGGTAGCTACCGCGCTCGAAGGTGAAACGTTTGACCAGCTCGGCGCCATTGTCCTGACGCAGGGTCAGATCCACATTCAGTTCCTGGCTGCCCTCATCCAGCTGATAGCTCTGCTCGGCTGTACTCCACAGCGGACGGCCCGCACTGGAATCGGTTCCGTTCTTGCCAATCAGTCCACTCTGGGCCACATAGGTACGGTTGGCATCCTGCTCGAGCAACACAAAGGGCTGATCCGGGGTTTCCGCATGGCGAGGGAACTCCGGCAACGCCAGGCGGACGATATCGCCCCCCTTGGGATCGATTTCCACACGCAGCACATCGGTGCTGACACGGATACGTTCCTGACGGGTGGACTGCTCGCTGGATTCGGATGCGGGAGCTTGAGCCTGTTCTGCGGGAGCAGAAGGAATGCCGCTATCGGCAGTCTCGGCCTGAGGTTCGGGGAGATCCAGCCCGTCGTCATTGCCTTGCGCAGTCTGCGCAACCTCTTCAACGGCGGCTGGCTGGGTCGGGTTGGCATAATCCTGTTGCCAGGCCTGAATCATCAGGTAGGAAACGATGGCAATGCCGGTGATCACTAGGGCGCGCTGGATTTCCATAACAGGCTATTCTGTGGCGTGAAAAACGGGCCGCAGTTTCTCAAGCTTGCCCGCACTTAGCAAGCAGCTTGTCAAAGAGCTTGCCAAGCTGGTCTGTCACTTCTGCCGGATCCGGGTGATCAATGCGTCCGCGGACCAGCAATATAATGTCCAGTCCTGCCAGTTCGTGCTGGCGTAAACGGAATTGCTCCCGGGCTCTGCGTTTGACACAGCCACGGTCAACCGCCCGCTTTGCGCGCTTGCGGCCAATCACCAGGCCCAATCGGGGCAACTGCTGCTGATTCGGACACGCCAACAACAAAAACGCCGCATTGCCCACCTTCCATTTGGGGTGGTCGAATACGGTCTGATATTGGGTTCCGGTAAGAAGTCTGTGCTGGCGGGTAAAAGCCTGGGTTGTCGGCACTGTTACCTCAGCCAGGAGGGCGGAGTAAAACGGTTGGCTCAGGCAGCCAACCGCTTACGACCCTTGGCACGACGAGCGGCCAGAATTTTACGACCGTTTTTGGTCGCCATGCGAGCACGGAAACCGTGGGCACGTTTGCGTTTGAGTACGCTGGGCTGAAATGTGCGTTTCATGGTGTCTTCCCCATGGAATGAGACAGCAATTAGAAGGCCGGCAAGTCTAGGGAAAGGGAAATCCCCTGTCAATCGGCTTTTCAGCCTTGTGCAAAGCGGGCTGGAGAGAACTGTTAATAGAACTTAAATATTTAAATGTTTTTAGTAGTAGTAGTTTTAATAGGGGAAGCGGCTTTTTGTGGATAAGCAAGGAAAGTATATATTTATCAATGCGTTGCTTCGTTGATAACTTGCGTACCATTGTGTGTAAGTACTGGGGACGAGCGGGGGACGAGCTGTCATTAAATGTGGGTACAAATTATCCCGGTTGTTGTCCACCGGGTTGTCCCTGTATCCCCGCACAGGGTTATGGCCCTACTTATCCACAGAAATAAAGCCAGAAAAATCCCCGCTGTCCTGTGGATAGTTATCGCTTGGAGGGGGTAGAATGACGGGCCAAATTGCGGTTCGTTGACCGAAATTTCATTCAGTTCATAAAGACGATTCAGGGCCCGAAGTGCCGCTGGACTGTGAGTCCTTTCGCGGTCGGGTTCCTTGTTCTTTCGCGCCTGCGGGCAGAAGAGCGGTATCGTTCAGGATAATAAGGCGTGTGCGTGTCTGAAGAGCTCTGGCAACGCTGCCTGACCCGACTCGAGGATGAGTTGCCGTCACAGCAGTACAACATGTGGATCCGGCCATTACAGGTGGCTGCATCTGCGGATGGCGCCGAGCTGACGCTGTTTGCACCCAACCGGTTTGTGGTGGACTGGGTACGCGACAAGTACATGGATCGCATCGGTGAGGTGCTGGGCGAATTGCAGAGCGGTGCGCTGCCCCAGTTACGCCTGGAGGTGGGATCCAGCCGTATGCCCACCCCGCCGCCACAGACGTCCTCTCCGGCCCCTGCCAGCGCGGCTGCGCCCTCTTCCGGTCATATGCGTACCCCTGAGCTGGCAGAGAGCAAACCGCAGCCCACGGCGCTGGGCGGGGCCCGCAAACATCGCAGCAATCTCAATACCGGCTTTACCTTTTCTACCTTTGTTGAAGGCAAGTCCAACCGCATGGCGGCTGCTGCTGCCCAGCAGGTGGCGGAGAACCCTGCCAGCCATGGCTATAACCCGTTGTTGTTGTATGGCGGTGTGGGCCTGGGCAAGACCCACCTGATGCACGCGGTGGGTAATGAGCTGCTGCGGCGCAACCCCAATGCCAAGGTGGTCTACCTGCACAGTGAGCGGTTTGTGGCAGACATGATTTCTGCCCTGCGCAACAAGACCATTAATGAGTTCAAGCGCTTTTACCGCTCCGTGGACGCCTTGCTGATTGATGATATTCAATTCTTTGCAGGTAAGGAGCAGTCCCAGGAAGAGTTCTTCCATACCTTTAATGCGTTGCTGGAAAATGGTCAGCAGATCATCCTCACCTGTGACAAATTCCCCAAGGAAGTGGATGGTCTGGAGGAGCGGCTCAAGAGCCGGTTCGGGTGGGGGTTGTCCCAGCCCATGGAACCGCCGGAGCTGGAGACCCGCGTGGCGATCCTGAAAAAGAAGGCGGAAGAAGCCAAGGTGGATTTGCCCAATGACGCGGCCTTCTTTATCGCGCAACGAATCCGTTCTAATGTACGGGAACTGGAAGGCGCGCTGCGCCGGGTGATCGCCCATGTGCGGTTCACCGGGGCGCAGATCGATATCGGCCTGATCAAGGAAGCGCTGAAGGATCTGATTGCCCTGCAGGCACGGCAGATCAGTATCGACAACATCCAGCGGGTGGTGGCCGAGTACTACAAGATCAAGATCAACGACCTGCTCTCACCCCGGCGGACCCGTTCGGTGGCGAGACCCCGGCAAGTGGCCATGGCCTTGTCCAAGGAGCTGACCAGCCACAGCCTGCCGGAGATTGGTGAGAATTTTGGTGGCCGTGATCACACCACCGTGCTGCATGCCTGTCGCAAGGTCTTGCAGCTGCGGGAATCCAATCCGGAAATCGAGGAAGATTATCAGAGCCTGTTACGGACGTTGACGTCCTGATGGGGAAGTCCGGCCCGGTGGCCGGTTCTGTGCATAGTAAGGGGCCGGGAGCCTCTGGCCCAAATAACCAGAACGGGAAAGCGCGATGAAATTCTCAATCAATAGAGAACAACTGCTCAAGCCCCTGCAACAGGTGGCCGCAGTGGTGGAAAAACGGCAGACACTGCCGGTGCTGTCCAATGTCTTGCTGGAAGTCGGCGATGGACAGCTTTCCATGACCGGCACCGATCTGGAGCTGGAGCTGGTTGCTCGCCTGCCCCTGGAGGGGGAGCACCAGGCAGGTGAAACCACAGTCCCGGCCCGCAAGCTGGTGGATATTGCCAAGAGCCTGCCGGCGGAGGCCGACATTCGCTTTGAAGTGGATGGTGAGCGCATGCTGGTCCGTTCCGGTCGCAGCCGTTTCACCCTCTCTACCCTGCCTGCCTCCGAGTTTCCCAATCTGGAAGAAGATGCCGCTGGCTCCACGCTGGATATTCAGCCGGGGGTATTGCGGGGTCTGATTGATCGCACCGCCTTCTCCATGGCCCAGCAGGACGTGCGCTATTACCTCAATGGCATGCTGTTCGAGTTGAAGCCAGGGCGTCTGCGCGCGGTGGCCACCGATGGCCATCGTCTGGCCCTGTGTGATGCTGAGCTGGATATGCCGGTGGAAGAAGCCTCGGTGATTCTGCCCCGTAAAGGGGTGATGGAGCTGTCCCGTATTCTTGGCGATGCCGGTGAAAATGCTCGCCTGACCGTGGGGCGCAACCACGTCCGTATCGTGGTCGGGGCGATTACGTTTACCTCCAAGCTGGTGGACGGCAAGTTCCCCGAGTACGACCGGGTGATTCCGAAAGAGGGCTCTCGCACTATCATTGCGGATCGGGAAACCCTGCGTCAGGCCCTGGCCCGGGTAGCGATCCTGTCCAACGAGAAATACCGGGGTGTGCGGGTGCAGTTGTCTGAGGGCAGCCTGCGCATCGTTGCCAACAACCCGGAGCAGGAAGAAGCGGAAGAAGAAGTGTCCGTGGACTTCAATGGTCAGCCCCTGGAGATTGGCTTCAATGTGAGCTATCTGCTGGATGTGCTGAATACCATGGCCGGCACCCAGGCAGAACTGGAAATGGGTGACAGCAACAGCAGCGCCCTGGTGCTGGATCCGGAGAGCAAGGCGGCCCTGTATGTGGTGATGCCCATGCGGTTGTGATCGCTGGCTGATCCCAGGTCTGCAAAAACCCGGCTGCGATGCCGGGTTTTTTTTGGCTTAAGTGTTCTGTGTTCTGTTCCTTTCCATTTAGGCGCTGTGCCCTGCCCCTCTCCCTGGGCTACAATCGAGTGATTCATTTCTGGCCGCAATGACGGCCTCCCTGGTTGTGTAGTGGGTGGATTCCTTTCTATGTTGAGTCGTCTCCAGCTCGGAGATTTTCGCAATTACCGTCAGCTGGACATTGCCCTCTCCCCTTCCCTGAATGTGATCCTGGGCGACAACGGTAGTGGCAAGACCAGCCTGCTGGAGGCCATCTATTTTATTGGCAGCGGCGGCCGGTCGTTCCGTGGTGGCAGGTTGTCCCGGCTGGTCCGCGACGGTGCCCCGGCGGCTACCCTGTATGCGGAAGTCGTGTGCGAAGAGAAGCATCATCGGTTGGGGGTGCGACGTACGCCTGGGGGTATTGATGCCATCAAGCTGAATGGTGAGACGCCCAAAGCCCTCAGTGAAGTGGCTGGACTCTTGCCGGTCCTGGCGCTACACCCCACTTCAGTGGAGCTGGTTTTTGGTGCCTCGGCCCTGCGACGGCGTTTCATGGACTGGGGAATGTTCCACGTGGAACATGAGTTTATGCCGGTATGGCGCACTGCCTCGGCAGCCCTGAAGCAACGAAATGCCCTGCTGCGTACCGGGCGTCCGAACCCACGGGAACTGGGGTTTTGGGACCAGCAACTGGCCCAGACTTCTGATAGAATCGAAGGGTTACGCCGTCGCTATTTGCAGGCGCTGCAGACGGGGCTGGATACGGTGTTGTCCCATCTGGCACCGGAGCTGAAAATTCGCGTTCAGCTGCAGACGGGGCTGCAAAAAGATGAGAGCTATGCGGATGCGCTGTCTCGCCTGCGCCAGGATGATATCCGGCGTGGGTTTAGCCAGGCAGGGTTTCACCGCAGTGATATTCGTATTGAAACCCGGGGCGTGGTGGCACGAGATCGCCTCTCCCGGGGCCAGGCCAAGCTTGTTGCCTATGGCCTGGTGCTGGCTCAGCTGCCCCTGATCAGTCAGGCAGGTAAAGTCTGTACCTTGCTGGTGGATGATCTGGCGGCAGAGCTGGACGAAGAACACCGTAATCAGATGCTGGGGTTTCTGGCCTCCACAGGTCACCAGACACTGATTACCGCACTGGATCAGCCTCAATGGGAGGCGGTGGTGCAACAGAATAAAGCGTTACGGGCGATCGAGAGCAAAATGTTCCACGTGGAACATGGCCAACTTCGGCCCCTCACCGGGAGTGAATAAGGAAATACCATGGCGGAGAAAAATTACGATTCATCCAGCATCAAGGTGCTGAAAGGGTTGGACGCCGTTCGCAAGCGCCCTGGCATGTACATCGGGGATACGGATGATGGCACTGGCCTGCACCATATGGTCTTCGAGGTAGTGGATAACTCCATCGACGAAGCCCTGGCTGGGTTCTGCTCCGAAATCCGGGTGGTGATTCATCCGGATGAATCCGTGTCCGTCCAGGACAATGGGCGGGGTATTCCTGTGGACATGCACGAAGAAGAAGGCGTGTCTGCCGCTGAAGTGATCATGACCGTGCTCCACGCCGGGGGCAAATTCGACGACAACACCTACAAGGTGTCCGGCGGCCTCCATGGTGTGGGGGTTTCCGTGGTAAATGCCCTCTCCGAAGAGCTGAAATTGACCATTCGCCGTAACGGCCAGGTCCACGAACAGATCTACCGTCATGGTGTACCGGCGATGCCGCTGGAAGTGGTAGGCAATACCGACAGCAGCGGTACCGCCATTCACTTCCGCCCGTCTGCTGAGACCTTCACCAACATCAAGTTTCACTACGATATCCTGGCCAAGCGCCTGCGGGAGCTCAGCTTTCTGAACTCCGGCGTGCGTATCCACCTGCTGGATGAGCGTAACGGTGAAGAGGATGTGTTCGAGTATGAGGGGGGTCTGAGTGCCTTTGTCAGCTATCTGAACGAAAACAAGACGCCGCTGAACCAGGTATTCCATTTCCAGTTTGACCGGGAAGAAGACGGTATCGCCGTGGAAGTGGCCATGCAGTGGAACGATTCCTACCAGGAAAACCTGTTCTGCTTCACCAATAATATTCCCCAGCGGGATGGGGGTACCCACCTGGCCGGGTTCCGGGCTGCCCTCACCCGCACCCTGAACAGCTATATGGAAAAGGAAGGTCTTCTCAAGAAAGAAAAGGCCAACCCCACCGGGGATGATGCCCGGGAAGGGCTTACCGCGGTGATTTCCGTGAAGGTCCCCGATCCCAAGTTCTCCAGCCAGACCAAAGACAAGCTGGTGTCGTCCGAGGTGAAAAGTGCGGTCGAACAGACCATGGGCGAGCTGTTCCAGGATTACCTGCTGGAAAATCCCCAGGAAGCCAAGGCCATTTCCTCGAAGATCATCGATGCGGCCAGGGCCCGGGATGCCGCCCGTAAAGCGAGGGAAATGACCCGTCGTAAGGGCGCCCTGGATATTGCCGGCCTGCCCGGCAAACTGGCGGACTGCCAGCAGAAGGACCCTGCCCTGTCTGAACTCTATATCGTGGAGGGTGATTCTGCGGGGGGCTCTGCCAAACAGGGTCGAGACCGCAAGAATCAGGCGATCCTGCCGCTCAAGGGCAAGATCCTCAACGTGGAAAAAGCGCGTTTTGACAAGATGCTGTCTTCCCAGGAAGTGGGCACCCTGATTACCGCCCTGGGCTGCGGGATCGGTCGTGACGAATACAATGTGGAAAAACTCCGCTACCACCGCATCATCATCATGACGGATGCGGACGTGGATGGGTCCCACATCCGTACCCTGTTGCTGACTTTCTTCTTCCGTCAGATGCCGGAACTGATCGAACGGGGTTACGTCTACATTGCCCAGCCACCGCTCTACAAGGTGAAGAAAGGCAAGCAGGAGACCTATCTCAAGGATGACCTGGCCATGGAGGAGTATCTGACCACCCTGGCGCTGGAAAAAACCGCGCTTTATCCGGGGGACGATGCCCCGCCTATCAGTGGTGAGCCCCTGGCGAACCTGATTGCGGAATACCGCAATGTGATGAAGATTGTCGACCGACAGTCCCGGGTGTTCCCCAAGGAAGTGCTGGAGCAGATGATCTACATGCCCTCTCTCAGCGAAGAGGGCCTGAAGGATCAGGCGGCCATGGACGACTGGTGCCAGGTGCTTGGCAAACGGGTGGATGCCATTACCGATGCGACCCAGACCTTTACCATTACTGCTGCCAGGGACGAGGAACGGGGCCTGTATCTGCCACGTGTGCAAGTGCTCGCTCACGGCGTACCCCGCGAATACCGGGTAACTCTGGATTTTCTGCAGTCACCGGACTATCAGAAAATCAAGGCTCTCGGGGAAACCCTGGAAGGTCTGCTGGCCGCCGATGCCTATATCCAGCGTGGCGAGACCCAGCGCTCCATTCGCCACTTCGCGGATGCTCTGGAATGGCTGATGGTGCAGGCCCGTCGTGGTACCAGCTTCCAGCGTTACAAGGGGTTGGGTGAAATGAATGCGGAGCAGCTGTGGGAAACCACCATGGACCCGGAAAGCCGCCGCATGTTGCAGGTCACCATCGAAGACGCCATCGCAGCAGATCAGATCTTTACCTGCCTGATGGGTGACGATGTGGATCCGCGCCGGCAATTCATTGAGTCGAATGCCCTGCAGGTGTCCAACCTGGACGTGTAAGGGGTGATGTGGGACCCGCTTGCAGGTAATGGTATTTCGCTTGCAGGCAGGCTCCCATGCAAGGCGAGTCACCAGGTAGGAGTATCGAGTCGCGAAAACCGGAATGTTTGACTCTGGATTTTGCCTTTCGATACCCGCTTGTCGTCACTCGAGACTGTGGTGACACATAAAAAAAGCGAACCCGAAGGTTCGCTTTTTTTGTGCCTTGTCGGCTGAAACGCGCTGTGATTTATACAGCGAAATCTTCCAGCTTGGCGCCCTTCTCCAGTGCGCCCTGCAGCCACAGCGGACGTTTGCCACGGCCGGTCCAGGTGTTGCCGCTGTCGTTCGGGTCGCGGTATTTCACCTTGGCCGGACGACGCACGCCACTGGCTTTCTTCTTGGTGGCTTTCTTGCGGGTGGCTTTCTTTTTGCCGGCGGTGTCCTTCAGCAATGCTTCCGGAGAAACGCCCAGATCCTTGGCCATCTTCTCAAGTACCGCCTGGGCATTCTTCAGCTCAGCCTTGCGTTTCTTGTCCAGTGCGGATTCTGCTTGCTTGATCAGTTTTTCCAGTTCATCAACGGAAAGTTCATCAAGATTAATGCTCATTGAGTAGCCCTTGTTATCGATGATTAACAGCGGCACAAACTCTAGTTATTTTACCGGGCAAAGGCAATTAAACTCGTGGCAGATAAATAATAAAAAAACGATTTGAATCGCTTATCCAGGATAATGCTGGTGAATCCACGTTTCCGCTTCTTCGGTAATCGCTTTGGCCTTTTTCCCATCACTGTGAATCGGTGGGCTGATGCGAAGGGTAATGGTGCCCGGCAGGCGTATCCAGGAACGGGCCGGCCAACAGTTTCCACTGTTATGGCTGATCGCCACCACCGGCACACCGGCCTGGCAAGCCAGCATGGAACCACCGTGATTGAATTTCCCCAGGGTGCCCGGAGCCTGACGGGTTCCTTCCGGGTAAATGACCACGGGAATGCCCTGCCCCAGTCGTTGCTTGCCCTGTTGCAACACGGATTTTAACGCCGCACTGCCATTACGCCGATTGATGGTAATGGGTTTGAGCAATGCCAGACCCCAACCAAAAAAAGGCAGCCACAGTAACTCGCGTTTCAGAACCGTGGCCTGGGGGCTGATCAGCAACTGCATATAGAAGGTTTCAAAACTGCTCTGGTGATTTGCCAGTACCACGAAGGCGCCGGGGGGGAGATTGTCCTGGCCTTCCACCTTTATACGAACGCCATTGAGGTGTTTCAGCAACCACATGGCAAACCGGGTCCACAGGTTAACGAATTGATACCGGCGTCGGTAAGGCAGGAAGGGACCGATCAGAACACAGAAAAAACTGTGGATAATGCCAGCCAGGTTATACAGCACGAAGAAGAGGACGCTGCGGATCTTGATCGACAGCGAGTAATGCGTGTGCTGGGTCATGCCTAATCCTTCAACATATTATCCGTAAAATCGGCCAGAGAATGATAAACGTCCACCTGACCCAGTGTGGCGGGCAAACCCTTGTCCTGTGTTTTTAATCCCTTGCCGGTTAATACCAGTACCGGTTTGCAACCCCGGGCAACCCCGGCTTCCAGATCCCGTAGGCTATCACCAATCATGGGGACGCCGGTGACATCGCCATACTCGGTAACAATCTGGTCAATCAGACCGGGTGCGGGTTTACGACAGAGGCAACCATCATCCGGTCCGTGGGGGCAATAAAAGATCTTGCCCATCTCTCCACCGGCGTCACGGACCAGATCCGTCAGACGTTTATGCATGGCATCCAGTGTTGCCACCGTGAAATAGCCACGGGCAATACCGGATTGGTTGGTGGCGACCACTACGGTATAGCCTGCCCGGCTGAGCCGGGCAATGGCGTCAATGCTGCCCGGCAGGGGAATCCACTCGTCCAGTGTCTTGATATAGGCGTCGGAGTCTTCGTTGATGACACCGTCGCGGTCGAGGATGATGAGGTTGTTCATGGATTCTTGCCCAATACCAATCGTGTCCGCAGGAGCCATGCTCGCATGGCGAAAGGGTTTCAGGTTACGAACACGTTACCGGAAAAATTGAAGGCGCTCCTACGGATAAACAAAGGCCGCTGGAAAGCGGCCCTGTTATTTTCGCGTGCTTGCCTGAAGCGTGTTGCGTGCAAGCGCCCATTTATTCCTGCAGCAGACTGATATCCGCCACATTCAGGAACAGGTCGCGCAGGAAGGCCAACAGCGCCAGACGGTTATTGCGGACGGCCTCGTCTTCCGCCATCACCATGACGGTGTCGAAGAAGGCGTCCACCGGCTCACGCAGTTCGGCCAGCATTTCCAGCACGCCCTGGTAATCGCCCTTCTCCAGCAGCGGTTCGGACTGCTCGTAGCTGGCCACCACCAGGTTGGTGAGTGTCTGCTCGGCCTCGTCTTTCAGCAATGCGCCGTCGATTTCCTCCGGCGGTGCCTGATCCAGCTTGGCGAGGATATTGGACACCCGCTTGTTGGCAGCCGCCAGCGCCTGGGCTTCTTCCCGGGGCTGGAAGGCAGCGACGGCTTTTACCCGACGATCGAAATCCAGGGGCTTGCGGCAGGCGTCGTCGATGGCCAGCACCGACAGGATCACCGGCGTGGCAATGCCCTGCTCCTGGTAGATGGCCCGGTAGCGCCCCTTGATGAACTCGAAGGCTTCCGCGGCGTCGGCGCGGTTGATGCGCAGTTCCAGCTGATCACCGGCTTTTTCCAGCAGGTACTGCAGGTCCAGGTCCAGCTGGTTTTCGATGATGATGCGCAGCACCCCCAGGGTGGCCCGACGCAGGGCGTAGGGGTCCTTGGTGCCGCTGGGTTTCTGGCCGATACCGAAGATGCCCACCAGGGTATCGATCTTGTCGGCCAGGGACACGGCCATGCCGGTCTTGCTTTGCGGCAGTTTGTCGCCAGCGAAACGTGGCAGGTACTGTTCGTACAGCGCCTGGGCTACCTCGTCCGGCTGACCTTCCAGCCGCGCCAGATAGAAACCCATGATGCCCTGCATGGTGTCGAACTCGCCCACCATCTCGCTGTTCAGGTCGGCCTTGCTCAGTTCACCGGCCAGTTTTGCCTGTTCGGCATTGCCACCAATCTGCTCGGCGATAAGGGCGGCCAGGCCACCAATGCGGGCGCACTTGTCAGCCACGGTGCCCAGCTGCTGCTGGAACACCACATTGGCGAGCCCCTTGCCGTGCTGGGCCAGAGTCTTCTTGCAGTCGTTGTCGTAAAAGAAGGCCGCATCCGCCAGACGGGGACGAATCACCTTCTCGTTACCGTGGATCACCTGTTGGGCATCCTTGGACTGGATATTGCTGATGGTGATAAAGCGGGGCATCAGTTTGCCGTCGCCGTCCAGCACGGAGAAATACTTCTGGTGTTCTTCCATGGCGCTGATCAGGGCTTCCTGGGGCACACGCAGGAAGTCCTCATCGAAGCTACCCATCAGGGCCACCGGCCATTCCACCAGCGCGGTGACTTCGTCGAGCAGGTCCGGGTCGATCTGTGCGGCGCCGCCGGCTTCTTTGCCGGCGGCGATGGCCTGCTCTTCAATCATGGCCTTGCGGCGAGCAAAATCGGCGATCACATGACCGTCTTTTTCCATGCGTTCGGCGTACTCGCTGGCAGTGGCCAGCTCGATGGCGCCGGGGGCATGGAACCGGTGGCCGTAACTGGTGCGGCCGGCCTGCAGATCCAGCAGCTCGAAAGGCACCACCTCGTCACCGAACAGGGCCACCAGCCAGTGGGCCGGGCGCACAAACTGTACCTTGCGTTTGCCCCAGCGCATGCGCTTGGGGATCGGCAGCTTCTGTACCGCCTGGGCAACGAAGTCGGGAATCAGCTCAGCGGCGGGTTTGCCCTTCTCGGTGATCTGGGCTACCAGGCGCTCCCCTTTTCCGGTGTCCTGACGGCCCAACTGATCCACGCTCAGACCCAGAGAGGACGCAAACCCTTGCGCGGCCTTGGTGGGGTTACCGTCCTTGTCGAAGGCAGCCTGTACAGCCGGGCCCTGGCGTTCGATATCCCGATCCGCCTGCTTGTCATCCAGGCCGCGCACCAGCACAGCCAGACGACGTGGGGCGGCGAAGCTTTCTACCTCACCATGGTTGAGGCCGGCTTCGTCCAGTTGGCGGACAAACTCTTCTGTCAGCGCCGCACTCAGGGTGGGCAGTGCCTTGGGGGGCAGCTCTTCGGTGCCCAGTTCAATCAGTAAATCCCGGGACATTATTGCTTCCCCTTCTTTTTGTCGGCCTGCTTTTTCAATTCCGTCTCCACTTCCTCGCGGATGCTGGCATCCGCCATGGGAAAGCCCAGCGAACAGCGCTTGTCGAAGTAGGCCTGGGCCACGGCCCGGGCCAGGGTGCGCACACGCAGAATAAAGCGCTGGCGTTCGGTGACGGAGATGGCCTTGCGGGCATCCAGCAGGTTGAAGGTGTGGGAGGCTTTCAGCACATACTCATAAGCAGGCAGCGGCAGGCCCGCCTCGATCAGTTTGGTGGATTCGCTCTCAAACAGGTCGAACTGCTTGAACAGCTCATCCACATTGGCGTGTTCGAAGTTGAACGTGGACATCTCGATTTCGTTCTGCAGGAACACATCGCCGTAGGTGACCTTGCCGAAGGGACCATCGGACCACACCAGGTCGTAGACCGAATCCACGCCCTGGATATACATGGCCAGGCGTTCCAGACCGTAAGTGATCTCGCCGGTGACCGGGTAGCAGTCGATGCCGCCCACCTGCTGGAAGTAGGTGAACTGGGTCACTTCCATACCATTGAGCCACACTTCCCAGCCCAGACCCCAGGCCCCCAGGGTGGGGGATTCCCAGTTGTCTTCCACAAAGCGGATATCGTGGACCAGCGGATCAAAGCCCAGCATGCGCAAGGAACCCAGATACAGTTCCTGGATATTGTCCGGCGACGGTTTCAGTACCACCTGGAACTGGTAATAGTGCTGCAGCCGGTTGGGGTTTTCCCCGTAGCGCCCGTCGGTGGGCCGGCGGGAAGGCTGCACATAGGCACTGTTCCAGTTTTCCGGGCCAATGGCGCGCAGGAAGGTGGCCGGGTGGAAGGTACCCGCGCCCACTTCCATATCCAGGGGTTGTACGACCACACACCCCTGCTCGGCCCAGTACTGTTGCAGGGCCAGAATCAGGCCCTGGAATGTCATGATGTCCGTCTGCGGTTGTTCCGCCATGCTGAATCCCGTTGTTCGATTTCGATTTGCCCCAAAAAGCAGGCGCCAAGTATACCGGGCCGACCGGGCCGGTGATACCGCTGGCCGGATGACTACTGACAGCAGGGTGTCAGGAGAGAACCGGTAGAATGACGCACCAGGCCGGCTCGGGTAATGTCGAAGGCCAGAGGGACATCACCAGCGTGATAACAGGGAAAGAGCATGCGACGCGCGGAACGCTTGTTTCAGATCGTGCAGATTATCGGTGCCAGCCAGTGGACTACTGCCCAGGCGTTGGCCGAGCGGCTGGCGGTATCGGAACGGACCATTTATCGGGATATCGATCACCTCTCCGCCAGTGGCGTGCCGGTCTATTCCCAGGCAGGCAAAGGGTATGCGTTGCTCGAGGGCTACCAGCTGCCGCCGCTGATGTTCAGCGTGGAGGAATGGCAGGCCCTGCTCACCGGCCTGGCCATGGCCCAGGGCTGGGCGGGCCGGCGCCAGGCGGAAGCCCTGCGGGCGGTGCAGGAAAAACTGGCCATGGCGGTGCCGGCCCAGTTGCGCGCCATGACGCCACCGGTGAGCGCCCCGCCGCTACCGGAGCGGCGCATGCTGGGTGCCCTGCTGGATCCGCTGCAGCAGGCCATCGCCGAACGGGCCAAGGTGCGCCTGCATTACGGAGATCTGCAGGAGCAGCACAGCAAGCGGGTGATCTGGCCCCTGGGGCTGTACTTCTGGGGCCACTGCTGGACCCTGGCGGGCTGGTGTGAACTGCGCGGTGCGTTCCGGCATTTCCGGGTGGACCGTATTGTTATCCTGCAGACCCTGGAAGACAGCTACCCGGTGCGCCCCGGTCAGACCCTGGCGGATTACGAAGCGTCTTTTGACTGTGAAACCACAAAAGAGAAAAGTGATGAACGACCGCTGTCCCTGGTGCGGGGATGACCCGCTCTACCAGCACTACCACGATCACGAGTGGGGAGTGCCGGAGTATGAGGATCAGGCCCTGTTTGAATGCCTGAATCTGGAAGGTGCCCAGGCCGGGCTCAGCTGGATTACCGTACTGCGCAAGCGCGAGCATTATCGCCAGGTCTTCGATGGCTTCGACGCGCAGAAGATTGCCCGCTATGACGACCGCAAGGTGGCCGCCCTGCTTCAGGATCCGGGCATCATCCGCAATCGGTTGAAAGTGGCTGCCACCATTGGCAATGCCCGCTCCTATCTGGCGTTGCGCGAAGAGGGTCGCACCCTGAGTGACTTTCTCTGGGACTTTATGGAGGGGCAACCGCAGATCAATCACTTCCGCACACTCAAGGAGGTGCCCGCCTCCACCCCGGTGGCCGACGCCATGAGCAAGGCCCTGAAAAAACGGGGCTTCAAGTTTGTCGGCCCCACCATCGTCTACGCCTTCATGCAGGCCACCGGCATGGTCAACGACCACCTGACCACCTGCCCGCGGCATCGGGAACTCTTATAACGCCCTAACCTTTATCGTAGGAACGTAGCGAATAGCGTCGCTGGCTGCGCGATCACGGCAGTATCGAGTTGCGAGAAGCGAGTTTCGAAAGTCAAAGCCGGGACAGCCTGGTTTTCGCTTCTCGCTTCTCGTACCTCGCGACTGGGTTATAGCGTATTGAAAAGTTGGTACAGCCCTTGCTCTGTATAAGAAACCAGACAAGGACAGTACGGTGAACAGGCCATGAACAATGTAAAACCCATCGCCATCATCAAGACTGGCAGCACCTTCCCGCAGATCAGCGAGCACTACGGGGATTTCGATGCCTGGATACACCAGGGGCTTGGATCGACCACCGGGGTTATGGTGATTGATGCGGACCGCAGGGGGCGGCTGCCAGACTTGAGCGCGCTGGGAGGCGTGGTGATTACCGGTTCCCATGCCATGGTCACCGATCAGGCGCCATGGATGCGGCAGTTGATGCGCTGGCTGTATACCCTGATCCATGAAGCGGTGCAGGTGCCCGTGCTGGGGTTGTGTTTCGGCCACCAGCTGTTGGCTCGCACCCTGGGCGGTGAAGTGGCGGACAATCCCATGGGGCTGGAAGTGGGCACCGTGGCCCTGCGCCTGACCGCTGCCGGACGCCAGGATGCCCTGTTAGGTGCCATCGCGAAACACCCGTGGGCACAAGTGGTGCACCGTCAGTCAGTACTGACTCCGCCACCCGGCGCCACGGTCCTGGCCAGCAATGGCCACGACGCCTGCCAGGCCTTCCGTTACGGGGACCGGGTCTGGGGCGTGCAGTTTCATCCGGAATTCAGCGCCGATGTGATGCGCGCCTATCTGCAGGCGCTGCGTGGTGAGGGGCTGACCCAGCAGCAGGTGGACAGCCACCTGCCGGAAGTGCGCGAATGCGATGATGCCAGCGCTATCCTGGGTCGGTTTGCGAGATTGTCGGCGGTGCAGGTGGCGTAGCGAACCTGTGCCGTAGGAGCGTCGCTGGCGGCGCGATAACCCAACTTTTGGAATCGCGCCGCCAGCGACGCTCCTACCAAAAGCCCTGCTTACTCGCCCTGCCCCGAACCAAACACTGCCCCGAGTAAGGCACTGCCCTGCTGCATGGGATTCTGGCGGATTAGCGCTTCCTGTTCACCGATGCGGGTGTAGAGCTCGTCCATACTGTTGTCGATGACGTAGCTCTCCAGGTTCAGATTGGGCTTGTTAGTCAGTGGCAACTTATCGTAGACCGCAAGCAGGCTCTTGTATTGATCATAGAAGCCGGTCTTTTTCAGGTTGTCTTCCACGATCGGCTGGTAGCGTTGACGGAGACTGCTTTCGGTTTCCCCGCGGAAGTAGGATGTGGCGGCGGTATCGCCCCCGCGGATAATGCCCAGGGCGTCGTTGACGCTCATGTTGCTGATGGCCTGCTTGAACACCGGGGCGGCTTCGGCCACGGCCTGTTCGGCACCCCGGTTCATGGCCGTTTCCACCTTGTCCACATAGCTGCCGAAGCCGAATTGGCGCAGGGTATCGGCAACGGGCTGGGCCGCCGCGGGCAGCTTGAGATTGAAGGCTCCGGTCTGGGAAAGCTGGGTGCTGGCCCGGTCGGTGCCCGTGATCAGGGCTTCCTTGATGCCTGCTGCCAGTTTTGAGTCGGTGTCGTAGCCGGCGCTCTTGGCCATCTGGTTGCCCGCGTCTATCCAGGGCATCGCCCCTTCCATGGTTTTGCAGCCGGCCAACACCAGCAATCCCACCAGTACCCAAAGTTGTTTCATGCCACACTCTCCTTATGGTTTGCGGCCAATGCTACTGCATTCCGGGCTGGCTGCTAAATGCGTATTGCTTATTGTAGGAGCGGCGCTTGAGCCGCGAATCATAGTTGCGAGGCCTTCGCAGGCAGATTCGCGGCTCAAGCGCCGCTCCTACGGATATATCGAGAGTGCCATGACTCACCCCGACTACCGCGAACAGCACAAAAAACGCCTGGCCTATATGCCCTGGCTCTACGGTCGCCTGAAAGCAAAACATCGTGCCTGGGCGGAACCCTGGCAGCGGGAGATCCAGCAGCAATTGATGGCACTGGAGACCGTGCGTTTCGGGGAGGCCTGCTTTGTGGCGCCCCAGGCAGTCCTTCTTGCGGAGCCGGGTCGCGACATTATCGTGGCAGATGGCTGCCAGATCGCTGCAGATTGTGTTATCCATGGCCCGGTCCGCCTGGGTGAGCGGGTCAGTCTCAACCATCATGTGACCCTGGATGGCGGGGCCGCGGGCATCCACATTGGGAACGACACCCGCATTGCCGCTTACTGCACACTCTATGCGTTTAATCATGGACTGGACGCGGTTCGCCCCATCCGCGAGCAGCCAGTGACCTCGAAGGGTATCCGCATCGGCCGGGATGTGTGGATCGGCGCCCGGGCTGGCATCGTTGATGGGGTCACTATCGGTGACCACGCGGTGGTTGGCATGGGGGCCGTGGTGACACGGGACGTGGCGCCCTGGACCATCGTTGCCGGCAACCCGGCCCGCCCCGTGGGCCGACGGCCCGGGGCACCGGAGCCCGCGCGACCTGTCGATCCCTCCTGTTGAACACCCCGCCACATAATCGGTAACAGCTTCTTTGTTGAACAGCGTTTAGCTATGTTATTTATTAAACACTGTTGAACAAAAAGACGAGTCCGGTGTAGTGTCTGATTGGCGACTTGAGACCGAGCAAACAGGTTTTGCAGCCAATCCCGCAACGGCAGGCAGAATGGGGTCGCTTATGGCACAGTTGAGATCCACCGCGACGGGACGGTTCTGGCAAGGCTGCAACTGTCCGCAAACCCTGCCAATGTGGGCGTGACCGTTCTATGGCGCTCACAGGGGCCGCAAGGAACATCGTCATCAACAATAAGGAATCCAGGTGGCACGTCGTAACCAACACAGCCGTGAGGAACTGCAAGCGTTGGCCGTTCATGCGGTACGCGAGCTGGTGGCAGAACAGGGACTGGCGAAACTCAGTGTGCGCAAGGTGGCGGAGCGCATCCGCTATACCCCGGGCATGCTCTATCATGTGTTTGCCAACCTGGATGATCTGATTCTCCACGCCAATGCTGCCACCCTGGATGCGCTGTTGGCAGAGATTGAAACCGTCAGTACAGGCTCACCACAACGGGTCCTGCACCACATGGCCAGTGCCTACCTGGCGCTGGCAAGGGAGCAGACCGCCCTGTGGCAGATGGTATTCATGCATCGCATGCAGAAAGCGGCGCCGGTGCCGGACTGGTATCAGCAGCGTACGGCCAGTCTGTTTGCCCGGGTAGAGCGGCAGATGGCACGGCTGGCGGAAGGTCAGTCAGACAGTGCCATTCACCTGGCCGCCCGCACCCTGTGGAGTAGTGTTCATGGCATCGCGGTACTGGCAGCGGAAAACAAACTGGATGTGGCCGGGGATGTGGATGAACAGGCCATGCTGGATTCGTTGCTGGAAAACTATCTGAACAGCTGGGCGGGGTAGATCCACGGGAGACGGCTCCTCCAGGAAAAGAAAGGTCCCGCGCAGGGTGCAATGAGTCATGCGAATGGCACTGATTCATTGTGTAGTCACGAGGTACGAGTTTCGAGTAGCGAAAAGCAAAGCCGGGTTTGCCTCTCGAAACCCGTACCTCGTAACTCGCTCAACCTGAATGGATCCCGGCCTCGACGCCAACGGAAAAACCAATAAGGAAAGGACAGTGAAAAAAGGGTTGCTCTCTCTACTGGCGTCACGCCGATTCGGGCCTTTCTTCTTTACCCAGTTTCTCGGCGCCTTCAACGACAATGTCTTTCGCCAGGCGCTGATACTGCTGATTGCTTCCGGTGCGGTCACCGCGGTCAGCGTCAACACCCTGAACAACGTGGCCCTGGCCCTGTTCATTCTGCCGTTCTTCCTGTTCTCAGCCCTGGCTGGCCAGGTGGCGGATAAATACGACAAGGCCTCACTGGTCCGCAAGATCAAATTTGTGGAAGTCTGCATCATGTCCGCTGCCGCCGTGGGCTTCTTCTTTGACGCGGTGTATTTCCTGCTTGGCGTACTGTTCTGCATGGGCCTGCAGTCCACCTTCTTTGGCCCGATCAAGTATTCCATCATTCCCCAGCAACTGGACGACAAGGAACTGGTATCCGGTAATGCCCTAGTGGAAATGGGCACTTTCCTGGCCATTCTGCTGGGTTCCATTTCCGGCGTGCTCCTTAAAATGGAAGGTGTGGGCGATGGCGTGGTGGCCGTGGCAGTGGTGGGTCTGGCGCTGCTGGGTTATCTGGCCGCCCGGGGTATTCCCTCGGCGCCGGCGGCGGATGAGACGCTGACGTTGAACTGGAACCTGTGGAAGGAAACCTGGCATATCGTCGGTTATGCCCGGGAAGTGAAATCCGTGTGGATGTGTGTGCTGGGGATTTCCTGGTTCTGGTTTCTTGGCGCGGCCTACACCACCCAGCTCAAGGTCTATGTGGATGACTACCTGCTGGGTACCGACGGCCTTTATGCCCTGCTGCTGGGGACCTTCTCCATCGGTATCGGCCTGGGCTCCTTCCTGTGTGAAAAACTGTCCGGCAAACGGGTGGAACTGGGCCTGGTGCCGCTGGGCTCCATCGGCCTGAGCGTATTCGGTATTGATCTGTTCTTTTCCTATGCCGGGCTGGAAGGCAGCGGCCAGGTGGATATTTCGGGTTTCCTGCAGCAGGCCGGCGGCTACCGGGTGTTGATGGACCTGCTCGGTATCGGGGTGTTCGGTGGTTTCTACATCGTGCCGCTGTTTGCCTTTATCCAGCACCGCAGCAACCCCAAACACCTGTCGCGGATCATTGCCGCCAACAATATTCTCAATGCCCTGTTGATGGTGGGCTCGGCGGTGGCCGGCATCGTGCTGGTGGGCATGCTGGAGCTGACCGTGCCCCAGTTCTTCCTGGCCCTGGCCCTGGCCAATGTGCTGGTGGCGTCCTACATTTATTCGGTGGTGCCGGAATTCCTGATTCGTCTGCTGGTGTGGATGCTGACTCACACCATGTATCGGGTGAAGCATCATGGTATGGAACATATTCCCGATGAGGGACCCTGCATGCTGGTCTGCAACCACGTGAGCTATGTGGATGCGCTGCTCCTGGCCGGGGCTATCCGTCGCCCGGTGCGGTTTGTCATGTTCAAGCCGATCTATGACATGCCGTTGCTCAACTATATTTTCCGTACCGGCAAGACCATTCCCATCGATTCCAAAGTCCGTAACCCGGCGATCTACGAGCGGGCATTTGTGCGAATTCGCGAGGAACTGGAAGCCGGAGAGGTGGTGTGTATCTTCCCGGAAGGGAAACTCACCGACGACGGAGAGGTGGCGGAATTCCGCGCCGGTATCGAAAAGATCGTTGCTGATTATCCGGTACCGGTGATTCCCATGGCCCTGTCGGGCCTGTGGGGCAGTTTCTTCAGCCACAAGGGCGGCAAGGCCCTGACCCGGCTACCGCGCCGGTTCTGGTCGCGGATCAAGCTGGCAGTGGGAGAGGCCGTTGCGCCGCAACAGGTTCGCGCTGAGGATCTGCGTGAGCGGGTGCTGGCCTTGCGTGAGCGGCCATAGAGCATGGCTGGCACAGGTTGCGTAATCCATACGCACGGTAACTTGCACAAAAATGAAAACCGAGCACACTCAATAATAAAGAGGTCCTTGTTCCGTCGATCTTGCCCGACCCGGCGATAGCGATAAAACCTCGCCAAGCCTCAAGGACCCGAAACCACAATAAAAACAGGAAACAATCGTGTCTGATTCGCCACTCTCGCCCGCCGCCCTGCGGGCGCGGATACAGCATTTGTTATATCAACTGCCGCCGGTACAGCGTGCCGATGAACGCCTGCATCAGGTGGAGCAGGATGTGCTTCAGGGATTAAAGCATCGTCTCGAAGGGCTGGAGTCCCCCGGCAGCCTGGCGGGTGCAGCGGACAGTTTCCAGCAGTTGCTGGAAGTGTCCATGGAGCAGAGCCAGGAGCAGGCCCGTGCCATGCTGGTCAGCCAGATCCTGGCAGGCACCACCGCCGATGAAGCCCGTCTGCTGGCGGCGCTTTCCGATGGCAGTGGTTTCCCCATGCTGACGCTTTACACCGGTGGTCGTCTTTCGCCGGGGGTAGTCCATTATCGCCATTCCAATATCGGCAGAGCGGCCGGCATCCAGTGCACGGATTTTATCGCCTTCTATCTGAGCCGCCTGTTCGCCCGCGGTCTGGTGGTGGCTGCCGGCTTTAGCGAAGCGCGACGTACCGATTATGAATTGCTCGAAGGTGACAGCGATTACCGCAAGGCCGAAGAAGCGCTGAAAGCGCACTCCCCGAAACTGAAAGTCCGTCGTGAAACCCTCCACATGAGCCCGTTGGGCAGCAAGGTGTGGGCGTTGCTGGGTGAAGACGCAGCGAGCGAGGAGTAACCCATGATTACCGATATCAATCTGATTCTGGCGGACATCCAAGCCAACTGGCTGCTTTATCTGGCCATGCCGTTTGTGGCCGCAGCCATTGGTTATTACACCAAGGTGGTGGCCATCAAGATGATGTTCAAACCCCTGAACTTTGTGGGCTGGCGACCTTTCCTGGGCTGGCAGGGCATTGTGCCGCGCAAGGCCGCCACCATGGCCAGTATCGCCTGCGACCTGATGATGGAGCGGCTGCTCAAACCCGAGGATGTGTTCGACAAGCTGGATCCGCAACGGGTGGTAAAGGAAATCCGCGAACCGCTGATCCGCTCGGTGGAAGATATCACCCGCGAGGTAGCCGCCGAATACCAGCCCGGCCTGTGGGAGTCAGCGCCGGAATCGGTGAAGAACCTGATTATCCAGCGCATCCAGAATGAAGCACCGCACATGGTCGAGCAGATCATGACGGACATCAAAAGCAACATTACCCGGGTGTTTGATCTCAAGGATCTGGTCACCAGCGCGCTGGTGCGTGACAAGGAGTTGCTCAACCGGGTGTTTCTGGAAGCCGGCCATGTGGAGTTCAAGTTCATCCGCAACTCCGGCATCTACTTCGGTTTTGCCATCGGTATTGTTCAGGCCATTGTCTGGGCCATGACCCATAACATCTGGGTGATTCCGCTGTTCGGGCTGTTCACTGGCTGGTTCACCGACTGGCTGGCCCTGAAGATGATCTTCAACCCGAAACAGCCGGTGCGCTATCTGGGCCTGTTCGAATGGCAGGGCCTGTTCCTGCGTCGTCGCAAACAGGTGGCGGCCCGTTATGGGGAACTGGTAGCCACGGAGATCGTCACCCCGGCGGCGGTGATCGGTGCCATCCTTACCGGGCCCATGTCCGACCGGCTGTTTGGCCTGGTGCAGAAACAGGTGCAGCGGACCATGGACGAACAGGCGGGTCTGGCCAAGCCGCTGGTGGTCTTCGCCGTGGGCAGCACCCGCTATCAGGAAATGAAGCGCTCCGTGTCCGAGAAGGTGATGCAGCATCTGCCGGAAACGCTCACCCATATGGAAGCCTACGCCGAAGAGGCCATGGACCTGAAAAACCTGCTGGTCACCAAGATGCAGGAACTCACCGAGGAAGAATTCGAGGGGTTGCTCAGGCCGGCCTTCCAGCAGGACGAGTGGATTCTGATTACCGTCGGGGCGTTACTCGGGTTCCTGGTCGGCGAGTTGCAGGTGCATGTGATGCTCCACTTTGCGGTACCCGTGGGGTGAGTCGCGAGTGACGAGTTTCGAGAAGCGAAAACCGGTCCTTCCCGAATGCCGTTTTTGCCTTTCGAAACTCGCTTCTCGTTACTCGTTACTTGTTTCCCCAAATGTAAGACATTGCCCACTATCCTTTCCCGGAATGCCCTCTAGAATATTCCCCTTTCACGTTGACTGACTGGGGGAACATTCATGCTCAAGGACAAACTCAAAGGGTCCCTGCCCGTACCCAAACTGATCGGCGCCGTCATTGGTGTGCTGGTCCTGGTGGTGGTTGCCAATAAATCGATTTTCTATGCCGAACCCGGCTATGTGTATCACGTTCGCACTATTACCGGTCAGGAACAGGTGGTGTCGGATGTGGGTTACCAGTTCTTCTTCTTCGGTCGCTGGAATTCCTGGAAACGGGCGCTGACCGTTCAGGCGGTCAAAGGCGGCAGTGAAAACCTGGACTATGTGGAAGTGGAGAGCTCGGAGACCTCCGCCGCCCTGCCACCCCAGAACATCATGTTCCTGGACCAGGTGGACGCCAATGCCCAGGCCACGGTGCGGTTTACCATTCCTTCCGACAAGGAAAGTTTCCTGCAGCTGGCCCATGAATACCGGAACCCGGCAAACCTGCTGCGCACGGCGCTGATTCCCGCCTTCAAGGAAACCCTGCAGGCCAATGCGTCGCTGATGAGTGCGGAAGAGTACTACTCCGGCGGTCGTACCGAGTTCAATACCGAATTCGAAAACCAGATGATCAATGGCATCTATATCGTTCGCCGCGAAGAGATCAGCGAAAAGAGAGTGGGTGATGTGAGAGGCAGCGCCAATGTTGCCATGGGCACCCAGCAGCAGGACTACGGCGATGATTCCAAAGTGGTCTTCGTGGTGCGCAAGATGCTGGACGATACCGGCATCCCGCGCCGCAAGTCCCAGCGGTTTATCGACTACGGTGTGTCCGTGGTGGAAGCCCGTATCACCCAGATGGATCCGAACCAGCGCTTCGTCGAGCGTATGCAACTGAAGCAGAAAGCCTCTGCGGATCGGGCCATTGCCCGCGAGCAACGGGTGCAGGAAGAAGAGCAGCGACTGCTGGCCATTGCCCGGGGTGAGCGGGAAGTGGCCGAGCGTCAGGCCAAGGCCAAGGTGGACCAGATCCAGCGCACCACGGAAGCGGAAACCGAGAAACAGCTGGCCATTACCGAAGCGCAGAAAAAACAGGAACAGGCGGAAATCGACAAACAGACCGCCCAGGTGAACCTGGAGAAAGCGCGCATCGAGGCGGAAACCCGTCGCACCCTGGCCGATGCAGAGGCCTATCAGAAAAAGGCCGTGCTGCAGGCAGACAACGCCCTGGCCCAGAAACTGGATGCAGAAATCGAGATCCAGAAAATCTGGGCAGAAGCCTTCGCCCAGCGCAAGGTGCCGCAATATGTGTTTGGCGGTGGCGACGGGAATACGCCCACCGGCTCGGATTCCGAAACCAAGGCGTTCATGCAACTGCTGACCATGGATGCGGCCAAACGGCTCAACTACGACCGTGATGTGAAGAACTAATCACGCAAACAAACGCCTGCAGTGGTATCGACGACGCTGCAGGCGTGCTTCTTGAGGGAGGCCCCGGCGGCGCAGTCACTTGCTCCCCTTTCCCCGAAGCCGCTACAGTACCGCCATGCTGCAAATCACACCCAACCTGTCCCTGCCGGAACAGGAAATCGATCTTCAGGCAATCCGTGCCCAGGGCAGCGGCGGCCAGAATGTGAACAAGGTGGCCTCGGCGATCCATCTGCGCTTCGATATCCGGGCCTCTTCCTTGCCGGAACGGTACAAGGAACGGTTACTGGCCCTCAGTGACCAGCGCATCACCAGTGATGGGGTGGTGGTCATCAAGGCCCAGCAATTTCGCACCCAGGAAATGAACAAGGAAAACGCCCTGGCCCGGCTGGCCCAGTTGATCAAAGGCGTGACGGTGGAGCAGAAAAGCCGCAAACCGACCCGGCCCACCCTGAGCAGCAAACGGCGGCGCATGGACAGTAAAACCAAACGCGGCAGGACCAAGTCCCTGCGCGGCAAGGTGGATCCGGGCTAAAGGGAGAATCTGACGCCTTCGGCCAGGCCGAGGGCTGTCTTGTCGCCTGCCGCCGTCCTGACACAAACCCTCTTTCCCTTGGCGTCATCGGACCACACTCTTCACGCTCCCCTTTGTTAAGCTTGGGCTCGCTGAGTTCATCACGGAGCCAACATCATGAAAGCCATCACCACCACAGGCTGGGGCCTGTCAGCCAAACTGACCCTGGAAACCGCGTCCGCCCCTGCCCGTTTGGGCGCCAACGATGTGCTGGTGCAGGTACACGCCGCGTCTGTGAACCCCAAGGACTGGAAGCTGAATTACCACGCGGCGGTGGCCTTCACGCCATTGCTGGTGACCAAGTTGCCGCCCTTCTTCGGTGATGATCTGGCGGGTGTGATCATCGACAAGGGCAGCAAGGTGCAGGGCTTCGAGATTGGCGATGCGGTTTACGGGATGGACATGCGTCCACGCACCGCATCACTGGCCGAGTTGACCCGTATCGATCAGAAGCGGATTGCCAAGAAACCGCCGTCGCTTACGTTCCAGCAGGCAGCGTCCATGCCGCTGGCCGCCCAGACTGCCCTGCAAGGTCTGAAAAAGGGCAAGGCGGAAGCCGGCAAGACGGTACTGATCATTGGTGCTTCCGGCGGTGTCGGGACCTTCGCGGTACAGATCGCCAAGGCCATGGGGCTCCATGTCACCGGCGTATGCAGTGGCCGCAACGCGGAGTTTGTCCAGGAACTGGGTGCCGATGCCATCATTGACTATACCCAGGGGGATTACCGGAAGACCGTCGGTCCGTTTGATCTGGTCTTTGATGTGACCTCCTACGAATCCCCGCTCACCTGTGATGGGCTGATCGGTGACGATGGCTGGTTTATTTCCACCGGCGGTGATGCCCGCTCCATGTTGATCACCCCGTTCTACCGGGTGTTCGGCAAGCATTGCGGCACCGTGGTGGTGGAATCCTGGACACGGGACCTGGACACCCTGTCGGACCTGGTGGAGAGCGGCAAAGTGCGCCCCATCATCGACAGCGTTTTCCCTCTGGCGGAGAGCCAGCAAGCCTATGAGCGCAGCCGCACGGGCAGGTGTCGGGGCAAGGTGGTGATCGAGGTCGCAACCTGAGGGAAAGGAATTGTTGGAGCCTTGCTCGCAAGGCGAATTGCCCCGGGTGTTCAAGCCCTTCGCTTTGCGAGCAAAGCTCCAACGGTTAGCGGAAGCGGCAGTCAGCGATTGTTACGCCAACCCGGCCTTCGCCGCCCGCGCCGCGTGCAGTTTCCTGTAGCTTTCAATCAGGCGCTGATGTTTCTCCAGGCCTTCCAGCTGCATGCTGGTGGGCGTGAGGCCGTGGAAACGGACCGTGCCATTCACGGATCCCTCCACCGCATCCAGGGTCTCTTTACCAAACATGCGCTGGAAGTTAACCCGATAATCTTCCAGCTCCAGCTCGTCATCCAGGGTAACTTCCAGCACCGCACGCATGGCCTGGTAGAACAGACCGCGTGCCACCGTGTTGTCGTTGAACTGCAGGAACATGTCCACCAGTTCCAGCGCGTCCTCATGACGCTGTAGCGCCAGATGGATCAGCAGCTTCAGTTCCAGCACGGTGAGCTGGCCCCACACGGTGTTCTCGTCGAACTCGATACCGATCAGGGTAATGATGTCTGTGTAGTTGTCGATCTGGCTTTCTTCCAGCCGCTCGGCCAGCTGGCTGAGCTGGTCGTCGTCCAGACGGTGCAGGTTGAGAATGTCTTCCCGGTAATCCAGCGCCATGTTGGTGTTGTCCCAGATCAGGTCTTCCACCGGGTAGACCTCGGAAAAGTCCGGCACCAGGATCCGGCAGGCCGGTGCACCCAGTTGATCGTACACCGCCACGTAGGCCTCTTTTTCCAGATCGTCGAGAATGGCGAACAGCCGCGCGGCTTCTTCGTCATTGGTTCCGGAAAAATCCCACTCACAGAATTCTTCGTCCGCCCGGGCACTGAAGAAGCGCCAGCTCACCACCCCGGTGGAATCAATAAAGTGCTCCACGAAGTTATTGGGCTCGGTGACTTCCTGGCTGTTGAAGGTGGGCGGAGGTACATCGTTGAGGCCTTCGAAACTGCGGCCCTGCAGCAGCTCGGTCAGACTGCGTTCCAGTGCCACCTCGAAACTCGGGTGGGCGCCGAAGGAGGCAAATACGCCGCCGGTACGCGGGTTCATCAGGGTCACGCACATCACCGGGAACTGGCCGCCCAGGGAGGCATCCTTCACCAGCACCGGGAAGCCCTGTTCCTCCAGCGCCTGGATGCCTTCCACAATGCGCGGATACTTGGCCAGCACACTGTCGGGCACATCCGGCAGGGCAATTTCTTCCTCGATAATATGCTTCTTCACCGCCCGCTCGAAAATTTCTGACAGGCACTGCACCTGGGCTTCGGCCAGGGTATTGCCGGCGCTCATGCCGTTGCTGAGAAACAGGTTTTCGATCAGGTTGGAGGGGAAGTACACCGTCTCGCCGTCGGAGTGGCGGACAAAAGGCAGTGCGCAGATGCCCCGGTCCACCCGGCCAGAGTTGGTATCAATCAGGTTGGAGCCGCCCAGCTCCCCGTCCGGGTTGTAGATGCCCAGGCAGTAGTCATCCAGGATGCCTGCGGGCAGCGCATCATTGGGGCCGGGTTTGAACCACTTTTCGTTGGGGTAATGCACGAAGTCGCTGTCGGCAATGTCTTCACCGAAGAACTGGTCGTTGTAGAAGAAGTTGCAGTTGAGCCGCTCGATAAACTCGCCCAGCGCCGAACACAGGGCGGCTTCCTTGGTGGCGCCCTTACCGTTGGTAAAGCACATGGGCGAGGCCGCATCGCGGATATGCAGGGACCAGACATGGGGCACGATATTGCGCCAGGAGGCAATCTCGATCTTCATGCCGAGTTCCTCGAGGATGGCGCTCATGTTGGCGATGGTCTGCTCCAGGGGCAGATCCTTGCCCTCGATAAAGGTGTGGTGTTCGGCGTCCGGTTTCACCATCAGCAGGGCCTGGGCGTCCTCGTCCAGGTTGTCCACTTCCTCGATCTGGAATTCCGGGCCGGTCTGGATCACCTTCTTGACGGTGCAGCGGTCGATGGAGCGCAGAATCCCCTGGCGGTCCTTCTCGGAAATATCCTCCGGCAGCTCTACCTGAATGCGGAAAATCTGGTTATAACGGTTTTCCGGATCGACGATATTGTTCTGGGACAGGCGGATATTGTCTGTGGGGATATCCCGCGCCTTGCAGTACACCTTCACGAAATAGGCCGCGCACATGGCCGACGAGGCCAGGAAATAGTCAAACGGACTGGGCGCCGAACCATCACCCTTGTAGCGGATCGGCTGATCGGTGATGACGGTGAAGTCATCGAATTTGGCTTCCAGGCGAAGGTTGTCGAGGAAGTTGACGTTGATTTCCATGGCGGGGCTACCGGGGTTGCGAAATGGCGGGCGAAGGGTCGCCATTATCCCGGTTTTAAACGCTGTCGTCTTGGTTGTTGAATCCGGGCCTCCTGACGGGGCCCATGCCATGGCCATTATTTTTGCATAACAAGGTCGCAAGTGTGCGACAAAATGCCACATGTCCCCGCCCCGCCAATCCCCCTACACTCATCCGCCGCTATCGGGCCCAGTGCCCTGCCGTCCTTGCCGAATACCCCGGGGAATCGTTCATGCTGTCTTCACCGCGCCAACCGCTGCTTGCCTGCCTGTGTCTGTTGATCTCCGTGGATGCCATCGCGGCAGAGGACGAGGCCAATGTGCTGGCGCCGGTGACCGTAGAGGGCTCCGCGGAAAATGCCGCCGCGGAAACCCCAATCGAACTCCAGCGCGAGCAGGCCCTGACCCCCGGCGCGGTCACTCTGCTGGACACGCAGACGCTCAATGAGCGCAACGTGGTCAGTATCGGAGACATGCTGCGCTATGTGCCGGGCATATGGACCGCCACCGGCGCCACCGGGGATGCCACCTTTCTCTCCAGCCGGGGCTCCAATCTGGATGCCACCAACTTCGATGGCAACGGCGTCAAACTGATGATTGATGGCCTGCCGGTGACCGCTGCCGATGGCAACAACCACAACAGCTTTATTGATCCGATGGCCGCCCGCTATGCGGTCATTGCCCGGGGTGCCAATGCGCTTACCTACGGTGCCAGCACCCTGGGTGGGGCCATCGACTTTATCAGCCCCACGGCCCGTAACACCAACAACCAGATTTCCCTCAGTGGTGGCTCCCACGGCACCGTGCAAAGCCGGATTACCGGTGGTGTCGTGGCCGGTGACAAGGATGCGCTGGTGACTGTGGAGCAGCGCAGCTACGACGGTTTTCGGGATCATCAGGAACAGCAGCGCGGCAGCGTCTATGCCAACACCGGCTGGCAAATCAGCGACACGGTGGAGAACCGCTTCTACTTCTCCTATACAGACAATGATCAGGAGCTGGCCGGCTCACTCAACAAAGCCCAGTTTGATGAAGACCCCTATCAAGCGGGGGAGGACAACGAGCGCGGCAATTTCCTCAAGAATGTGGAAACCTGGCGTGTGGCCAACCGCACCCGCTGGCAACTCAGTGACACCAGCAATCTGGTGGTGGGCGTTTCCTTTGAAGACCAGTCGCTCTATCACCCTATTGTTGGTGGGGCTGATCCCGGGTTTAGCCTGTTGATCGACAACGACCAGACCACCTTTGGCACCACCGTGCGTTTCGACAAACAGATGGGCAACCATGATCTGCTGCTTGGGCTCAACTATGGGCAAACCTGGGTGAAAGGCGGCAACTACACCCACAGCGGCGGCATCCGCGATGCCCTGACCACCAAAGTGGATAACAAGGCAGAAAACCTGGAAATCTTCGCCATGGATCGCTGGCACTTTGCCGAGCGCTGGACCCTGGTCTACGGGGCCCAGGCGGTGACCGGGAGCCGGGAGGTAGATAATGTAAACGTATCCTCCGGTGCACAACGCAATCCCAACGACACCTACGAATCCTTCAATCCGCGCCTTGGGGTGATCTACCAGGTGGCCGATCGCAGCGAGCTGTTCGCCAATGTGAGCAAGCTCTATGAGGCGCCCACCCTGTACGAGCTGGAAGACGAGATCCAGGCAAACAATGACACCCTGGATGCCATGCAGGGTGTGGTTGGGGAAGTGGGAACCCGGGGTGTGGCACCGTTTGGCCAGGATAACGAGTGGAATTGGGAAGTGGCGGTCTACTACGCCCAGATCGAAGACGAAATTCTTTCTGTTGAGAAGCCGGGGGCTCCCGGCACCAGTCAGGTCACCAATGTGGAAGACACTATCCATGCCGGGGTGGAAGCCCTGTTCGGTGCGTCCTTCGCCCTGGGAGACGGCCAGCATCGTATCGAGCCACTGCTGAGCCTGACCTACAACGACTTCACCTTTGACAACGACCCGGTCTACGGCGACAACCAGTTGCCCGTGGCCCCGGAGTTCTTCATCAAGGGTGAAGTCATGTACCGCCATGCCAACGGTTTCTTTGCCGGCCCCACCTTCGACATCGTCGATGACCGTTTTGCCGACTTTGAAAACAGCTATGAGGTGGACGGCTACGAACTGGTTGGCCTGCGCACCGGTGTCACCCGTGATACCTGGGAAGTCTATCTGGAAGGCCGCAACCTGACCGATGAAGCCTACGTGGCCAACCTGACCGTACGGAATGACGCGAACATCAACGATGCCCTTCTTCAGGCAGGCGAACCCCGTTCCGTGTTCGCGGGCATCCGCTTTGATTTCTGACGAGAGGGTCTGCCCATGAACGCTGTCAATCCAGCCGGATCCGGGCCCACCCGCTTCTACCGGGCGGTGTGGCGCTGGCATTTCCTGGTCGGCATGCTGGTGCTTCCCTTCCTGTTTATGCTGGCGTTCACCGGCCTGCTGATGTTGCTAAGCAAGCCGCTGGATACGGCTCTGAACGCGTCCCTGCAGACGGTTGAAGCAGGGACCAATCCCCTGCCCGCCTCCGTGTTGCTGGAAACCGTGGAGCAACAATATCCGCATGCCGCAGTAAAACTCTACCTGCCGCCCCAGGCTGCCGATCAGTCCGCACGGTTTTCTCTGCAGCCCCATTCCCATGCCGGCCACGGTGGCCATCATGCGCCGGCCACCGTGGTCTATCTGAATCCCTATACCGGACAGATACTGGGTGACCGGGATCCCGCTGCCAGCCTCTATGCGCGTATCAAGACACTCCATGGCTCGCTGTTCCTCGGTGACCTGGGCGATGCCCTGATCGAAATCGCTGCCGGTCTGGCCGTACTGATGATCGTCACCGGCCTCTATCTGGCCTGGCCGAAGGGCGGCCTGCGCACCCTGATTCCTTCCCGGACCGTCAGCAGCCGGGCGGACTGGCGCGGCTGGCACCTGGGCATTGGCTGGCTGATTGCCCTGCCGTTGTTGTTCTTCCTGATCTCCGGCCTGGCCTGGACCAACATCTGGGGTGGCAAACTGGTGCAGCCATGGGGTTCCCTGCCGGGCACCCGCTTTGATGCCACACAGGTGGCCCCGGAGGCCGTCGACAGCCATCACGCCATGAACGAAGCCGGCCTGCATCGCGTGCCCTGGGCGGTGGAGCAGACCCCCATGCCGCAGGGCAGTGAGGGCGATCGGTCCCTGCGACTGGATGATGTGGTGAGCCAGGCCCGTGCACAGGGATTCGGCAATTTCCGTGTGCATTTCCCGCAACAGGACAATGGTGTCTGGACGGTCTCGGCCACCACCATCGCCGGCGACCTGACAAACCCGATGGACGAGCGCATCCTGCACCTGGATCCTGCCACCGGCCAGGCTCTGCAGGAAATCCGCTTTGCCGACTATCCGGCCATGGGCAAGGCCATGGCCGCCTCCATTCCGCTGCACCAGGGGGACCTGGGTCTGTGGAACTGGCTGCTCAATCTGCTGCTGGTGACCCTGATACTGGCGCTCACCGTCACCGGGGCCCTGCTCTGGTGGAAGCGCCAGTCCCGCCGTGCCCCGCCCCGCGCCGAACCGGCCCCGGCACGGACCGTGGCTGTGATCATGCTGGTGGTGGCTCTGGCCTTCCCGCTCTCCGCCGCGGCCTTGCTGGCCATCATTCTGGTGGATACGTTACTGGTGTTACGCAAAGCCGCCCCAGCGGCACCGTAACAGGGATGGCCCGTCGATGCCGGGAGTGCGCAACGTCCGCCCGGCAGTTCCCCCTGTCTTTCGCGCACAAACCTTGATCCATATCTACAATCGCCGTTTCGCCCCCTGCTAGCGTCAAGAACCTGCAGCACGGCAAACGGAGAAGGATCATGCGCATCCTATGGGGCCCGGCCTACGAACTGGGCATTCTGGTCATCGACCAGCAGCACAAACGCATTGTGGATTACATCAATGAGCTGGATCGCCTGGCCGACCAGCCGGACGCCCAGCTGGGAGTGGCCCGGGTGCTCTACGACCTGGTGGATTACACCGAATCCCACTTCAGCTTCGAGGAAGCGCTGATGGAGCGGGCCGGCTATGGTGAGCTGGATGACCATCACCATAAACACCGGCAATTCACCTTTCATATCGAATCCCTGTTACGCCGACATGAGCAAGGAGACGCCGTCACCGATGAATTACTGCGACTGCTGGAAGGCTGGTTGTTGCACCATATTCTCGAAGAGGATGGCGCCTACGCCGACGAGGTAAGGGATTTTATCAACAGCATAGGCCGGGAGCGGCTGGGCGGCTGGGTCAACGAAACGGTGCGCAAGCATTTCCGGGTGATGTAGGCATGTGACCCAGGCGCATATCCCGATACCAGTCACCCGGACAGCCCATTGCGGCGTCCGGGTGGCTTGGCGGTATCGTCGCTAGTTGCCCCGGTAGGTTGAGTAGCCAAACGGGCTGAGCAGCAGGGGGATGTGGTAGTGTGAAAGCGTTCCATCAACTTCGAAGACAACCGGGATTTCAGGGAAAAACGTTTCTGCATTGCGACGCTTCATCCAGTCACCGGTTTTGAACGTTACCTTATACACCCCCTCCTTAATTTTTTTCCCGGCAGGGTATAGGGCGGTGATACGTCCTTGCTCATTGGTTTTTGCGGCGTTCAGTGACACCCACTGGCCATTGTCGTAATACGCCAAGGTCACCTCAATGCCAGGTCCCGGAAGACCATTCTGGGTGTTGAGAACATGTACGCTGAGGGGATTATCTGCTGCGGAAACCGTTACAGAAGTGATCAGTAAAACCAGGGTGGCGAGTGCCTTCTTGAACATGTGAGCTCCTGTGGAAATCTGAAAACGATGACTGTCTCACCTGGTAGGAAAAGGATGCGTGCAGATAGGTTCCCAGCTTTTTCCTTTGCCGCCACGATGTTGCCCTCAATGAACGGACAACCTGGCACTCAGGCAGCGTTGGCCGAAAGCTGTCAGGATAGCGGGCCAATTCAACGTACGGCAGTACGACATTGGGAGCCAAGTCTTGGCCCGTGGGAGAAACCTTCTCTAAAGCGTAAAACCATGATGCTGCCCATCTGGCAGCTCAATATCCAGCCGCACTTTACCCCCAGCCGCTTCAATATAACGTTTCAGGGTTGAGAGCTTCAGATCCTGACCGGCTTTTTCCATGCCTGCGATGGTGGGTTGTTTGACCCCAAGCGCTGCGGCCATTTCCGCCTGGGTTTTATGCATCAGGGCGCGGATTTCAGCCAGATGGATATCCAGAAGGATGGCGTCAGCTTTCTTTTTGGCCTTTTCGACAATCTCTGGTTTTTCGGTTTCCAGGATCCGTTGCAGTGTTCTAGCCATTTGAGCCACCTCGGTTGAGTTTCTGGAGATGCGCGGTAAATTCTTGGTCAGCCACCGGAATCATCTCGTCGTAGAACCGTTTGTCTTTCCCTGTTTTCTCGCCGGCGCAGAGCAGAATCCCGGTTCGTTCCGGGTCAAAGGCGAAGAAAGCCCGGATGGGATTGCCCCTGCTCTGGACCCGCAGCTCCTTCATGTTCGGGTGAGCCGATCCTTTCACGGTATCGGCATACGGTCGGGACAGGCGTGGTCCCTTTTGTTCCAGAACAAGCATGCCGGCGATGACGTTTTCCCGGTCTGTGTCGTTGAGTGCATCGAACCATTCATCAAACCTGTCCGTGGTTTGAATCTGCCACATTGTCAGTCCTTCATCCTTGAATAGGCTATAGCCTATATAGGTTTTGTCCTATTAACAATATAAAGGGATAGGCGGGCTGAGGGGGAGACAGAGTAATTGGTTGCAGATAGAGGTTGGTGGCTTGGATGCCACCAACCTAGGCCGGAGATTCGCACCTCGAGAGATGTATTCGCTAACGCTCACCCTTCGGGCCGCCCTCCGGGCGTTACTCCGCTTCGCTGCGTTCCTACAGGAGGGGCCGTCAGGCGACGGAGCCGAACACCTGAATGATATTACCCAGCCGGGCGGTAAATTTATCGCCGCTGTTCAGCGGGCCGACGCCGGCCGGGGTGCCGGTGAAGACCAGATCGCCGGGTTCCAGGGTGAAGGTCTGGCTGATTTCGCTGATTAGCTCGAAAGTGGGGAACAGCATCTGGCCGGTGTGACCGTGCTGGCGCACCTCGTCGTTGATTTCCAGGGTCACGTTGAGCTTCTGCTTCACGGAAATACCGCGGGCATCGATAAAGCCGGAGACCGGGGCGGCGCCGTCGAAGGCCTTGGCCCGTTCCCAGGGGTGGCCTTTTTCTTTCAGGGTGTTCTGTACTTCACGCAGGGTCAGGTCCAGCCCGACGCCGTAGCCGGCGATGCTGAAGCGGACGTTGTCCAGGTTGGTTTCCCGGTGAATCCGTTTGCCGATCAGCACCACCATCTCCACTTCGTGGTGCACGGCGCCCTGCCCTTTGGGTAGCGCCAGAGGTTCGTGCAGGCTTACCAACGAGGTGGCCGGCTTCATGAACAAGATGGGGGCATCCGGGACGTCATTGCCCAGTTCCCTGGCGTGGTCCGCGTAGTTGCGGCCCACGCACACGGCCTTGCCCACGGGAATGTCGATGGGCGACCCGTCGATCCAGCGGTGCTGGTAACCGTCCTGATCCACCGGGGTGTTGATTTCATCAAACATCGAACAGCTTCCCCGGGTTCATGATGTTGTTGGGATCAAAGACGTGCTTCACCGCTTTCATGCAGGCGATTTCTTCCGGGCTGCGGGAGTATTCCAGGTAGGGCTTCTTGGTCATGCCCACGCCGTGTTCCGCAGAGATGGAGCCGTTGTACTTCTCGACGATTTCGAACACCCATTTGGACACGTTGTTGCACTGGGCGAAGAAGTCTTCCTTGGCCAGGTCCGCCGGTTTGAGGATGTTCAGGTGCATGTTGCCGTCGCCGATATGACCGAACCAGACGATTTCGAAATCCGGGTAGGCGTCCTGCACCACGGTGTCGATGTCTTCCACGAAGTCCGGCACTTTCGCCACGGTGACGGAGATGTCGTTCTTGTAGGGAGTGTGCGGCGCAATGGACTCGGAAATGCGTTCGCGCAGTTGCCACAGCTGGTCCAGCTGCTGCAGGGACTGGCTCATGACGCCGTCCAGTACCCAGCCTTCTTCCACACATTTTTCGAAGATGGCCATGGCCTGGTCGCCGGTGGCTTCGGACAGCTGTTCGAATTCCAGCAGACAGTAGAACGGGCACGCGGTGTCGAAGGGTTTGGCCACGCCGTGTTCCAGCACATGGGCCATGGCCTTGTCGGAAAAGAACTCGAAGGCGGTCAGGTCGATGTCCTGCTGGAAGGCGTGCAGGATCTTCATCACTTCCCGGAAGCCGGGGGCGCCCAGTACCAGGGCGGTCAGGTCTTTCGGCTGGCGGGCCAGTTTCACGGTGGCTTCCACCACAAAACCCAGGGTGCCCTCGGCGCCGATGAACAGGTGCCGGAAGTCGTAACCGGTGGCGTTCTTGATCAGGCCCTTGTTCAGGTCCAGCAGCTCGCCCTTGCCGGTGACCACTTTCAGGCCGGTGATCCAGTCACGGGTCATGCCGTAGCGGATCACCTTGATGCCGCCGGCGTTGGTGCCGATGTTGCCGCCGATCTGGCTGGAGCCGGCGGAGGCGAAGTCCACCGGGTAGAACAGGCCCTTCTCGTCGGCGAATTCCTGCAGTTGCTGGGTGATCACACCGGGCTGCACGGTAACGGCGCGGTCGAATTCGTTGAAATCCAGGATCTTGTTCATGCGATCAAAGGCCACCACCAGCTCGCCATTGGCGGCCACCGCCCCGGCGGACAGGCCGGTGCGGCCCCCGGACGGCACCAGGTGCAGGCCGTGGTCGTTGGCTATCTCCACGATCTGCTGCACCTCGTCGATGGTCTCCGGCAGCGCGATGGCGCTGGGGGCCGGGGCCCATACCTTGGTCCAGTCGACCCCGTAGCGCTGGGCGCTTTCCGGGTCGGTAAGGAGGCGATTGCCAAGCAAATCAGTCAGTTGCTCCAGCGCAGCATGGGCATGGGCGGTCATCAACGGGTCTCCTGAACGGGTCGTGCCGGGTGCTTGAGTCGGGCTCATGGGGACATGAAGAGAAGTCCCGCACGGGTTGCTCTCAATTTGAGCGCGCTATGGTACCATACGCGCCCATTTCACAGGCTACCGAGACTTCCATCATGGCCGATACTTCTCTTGAGAAGGACAAGATCCGCGTTCTCCTGCTCGAGGGCATCCACGAAAACGCCGTGGAGAACCTGAAGGCGCACGGCTACAGCAACGTGGAGCTGCTGCCCACTGCGCTGACCGGCAACGACCTGGCAGACAAGATCAAGGACGCCCATTTCATTGGCATCCGTTCCCGCACCCAGCTCACCGAAGAGGTGTTCCAGGCAGCGGAGAAGCTGATCGGCGTGGGTTGTTTCTGTATCGGTACCAACCAGGTAGACCTCAATGCTGCCCTGAAGCGTGGTATCCCGGTATTCAATGCCCCCTATTCCAATACCCGTTCCGTGGCGGAACTGGTGATTGCCCATACCATCAACCTGATGCGCGGCATTCCCGAGAAGAACGCCTCTGCCCACCGCGGCGGCTGGCTCAAGTCTGCCAAGGACAGCTATGAAATCCGGGGCAAGACCCTGGGTCTGGTGGGTTACGGCAATATCGGCGCCCAGGTGTCCGTACTGGCCGAGTCCATGGGCATGAAGGTGAAGTTCTACGACGTGATTCCCAAGCTGCCGCTGGGCAATGCCGAGCAGGTGAGCAGCCTCACCGAGCTGCTGGGCATGAGCGATGTGGTCAGCCTGCACGTGCCGGACACCGCCGACACCCGCTGGATGATCAAGGAAGAGCAGATCCGTGCCATGAAGCCCAAGGGCTACCTGATCAACTACGCCCGCGGCAAGGTGGTGGATATCGACGCCCTGGCGGCGGCCCTGAAAGACGGTCACCTGCTGGGCGCGGCCATCGACGTTTTCCCGGAAGAGCCCAAGGGCAACGACGACGAATTCATCAGCCCGCTGCGTGAATTCGACAACGTGATCCTGACCCCGCACATCGGTGGTTCCACCCAGGAAGCCCAGGTCAACATCGGCACCGAGGTGTCCGAAAAGCTGGCCCGCTATTCCGACAACGGCGCCACCCTGGGCGCGGTGAACTTCCCGGAAGTGGCCCTGCCGGCTCACCCGGACATGCACCGCCTGCTGCACATTCACAAGAACGTGCCCGGCGTGCTCACCCAGATCAACACCATTTTCTCCGAGAATGGCATCAACATCTGTGGCCAGTACCTGCAGACCAACGAAGAGATCGGTTACGTGGTCATCGATGTGGACAAGGGCTACAGCCAGTTGGCGCTGGAGAAGCTGCGCACCATCGACGGCACCATTCGTACCCGGGTGTTGTTCTAGGCGAGTCGGCGTTTCTCGGGGAGCGGCTGTTCGGGTCCTCCCTGAGAACGGTGAAACACTCGACAAAAAGCCGGTGGCGGGCTACCTTGCCTGCTCCGGCTTTTTTCGTATCTAACCTATGAGACGACTCAGGAAAGGATGCCTGTTGGTTGCAGGGCTGCTGGCATTGTCCGGCTGTGCCACAAACTCCCTGTTTGTGCCCTACCCCAATCAGGCCCAGCAATGGAAGGCCTCGCTGGCCACCGCTCCGGTGGCGCCGGCGGCCACCGAGAAGCTGGAAAAAGCCGCTGCTGGCGGCGATGGCGTCCTTTATCTGCAGGAACTGGGCCGGGTCAGCCAGCTCACCGGCCAGCGCGAGCAAAGCCGTGAGGCCTTTGCTGCTGCCATCCAGAAATACGACGAGGAGGATGCCAGTGCCCGTATCCAGGTCTCGTCCCTGGCGTCTTCCACCACTTCCCTGGTCACCAACGACAATGCCCGCAGCTACGTGGCCCCGGACTACGAGCGCATCTTCACCCATGCCTACCAGGCCCTGAATTACTGGGATGCCAACGACCCCACCGGCACCGCCGTGGAGTTGCGTGGTGCGGCCCTGGAACAACGGGTGGCCGCGGACAAGCGTGACAAGGAAATTGCCAAGGCGGAGGAAGCGGCAGAAGAAAACAACGTGGACCTGAGCCAGTTCGATGGCTATTTCCAGGGTATCAATGCGGTGGCCGGGGAAGTGAAGGCCAGTTTCCAGAATGCCTGGACCTTCTACCTGTCTGCCCTGTTCTGGGAAGCCCACGGCGAATACAACGATGCCCTGGTGGACTACAAGAAGGCCCTGGAGATTCATCCGGAGCTGGACATGCTCAAGGAAGACGTTGAGCGCGTGTCCAATGCCATGAAGGGCCGGCCTGAAAAAGACGGCATGGTAGCGGTACTGTACGAGCAGGGTTTTGTGCAGGCCCGGGAAGAATTCAGCTTGCCCATTCCCACGGTCCACGGCATCTTTTCGGTGGCCTTTCCCACCTATTCCCTGACCAGCAAGCCGCGCCCCAACAGCCTGCGGGTGCTGGACAGCGCCAGCCAACCGCTGGGGGAAACCGTGGTGCTGGCGGATGTGGGGGCCCTGGCCGCCAAGGACCTGAAAGAGCGGTTGCCGGGCATGCTGGTGCGCCAGACCCTGCGGGCCACCGCCAAGTACAACCTGCAGAAAAAGGCCAACGATGATTTCGGCCCGCTGGGGGCCTTTGCCACCCAGCTGTACAATCTGGTCAGCGAGCAGGCGGACCGGCGCAGCTGGCTGACCCTGCCTGCCTATGCCCAGGCAACACGATTTTCACTGCCCCAGGGGGAACATACCCTTGTATTGAGCACCCCCGGGGGCAATGCTACGTTGACGGTACCGGTGGTTAACCGTGGCCTCACCGTGATTCATGTGGCGGCCGTTCCCGGCCAGCTGATTACCCGCGTGTTACCCGTTCAGGAGGGACCCTTATGACACTGTTACGCCCGATGCTGGCGCTGCTGCTGGCGGCCATGCTGGCGGCCTGTTCGGCCACCAATATGGGCCGCATGGAAGTGGATGAAGACGGCGAGACCATCACCAAGGTCTATTCCAGCAACAGCCTGTTATCCAGCCGCATTTCCGTGCAGGACCTGAAGCAAAAGACCGTGGGCGACCTGCTCTACATACAGGCCACCCTGGAAAATGACTGGAAATTTGAACTGGATTTCCAATACAAGTTCAAATGGTTTGATAAGGACGGTTTCGAGCAGGCGCCGGAAGGCCAGCCCTGGCGGCAGGTGGTGATGGCAGGTCGTAGCCAGAACAGCGTCCAGGCCGTTGCCCCCAACCCGTCCGCCGTACGCTTTGAAATCTGGGTGCGCGAATAATCGTCGCGTGCCTTCCTAAAAGGAACAAGGAGAATCTCATAATGCTACGCCTACTTTCCCTGCTGCTGCTGGGCAGCGCCCTGGCCCTGTCCGGTTGTGCCTCCAAGGTGGATTACGGTGATGCCCAGGCCCGCGAAACCGTCAACACGGATTTCGGTTCCACCGACCTGCAGATGATCGCCGCCAAGATGGTGGATGACATGATGGTGTTTCCGCCCATCGTGCAGATGACCCAGAACCGCCGTCCGGTGGTATTCGTGGATCGCATCAAGAATAAGACCACCGAACACGTGGACACCGAGTCCATCACCGACACCATCCAGTCCAAGCTGATCAACTCCGGCAAGTTCCGTTTTGTGGACATGTCGGTGGTGGATCGCGTGCGTCAGCAGCTGGAATACCAGAGCGATTCCGGCATGGTGGACCAATCCACGGCCGCCGCCATGGGCCGCCAGATCGGTGCCGAGCTGATGATGTACGGTAACTTCTCCTCCATCGTCAAACGGGATGGCAGCACCAAGGACGTGTACTACAAGTTCACCCTCAAGCTGCTCAACATCCAGACCGGCATCATCGAGTGGACCAACGAAAAAGAAATCCGCAAGACTCGCAGCAAGAGCCTGTTCGGGTTGTAAGGACGCTGCACGCAACCGGGGTGACCGGCTGCGTGCAAGCTAACCAGACATGGAGGCCGTTATGACCAAGCACCTGTTCGCTCCGTTATGTTTCATCCTGTTGTTGTGTGCGTCGCTGGCCCAGGCTGCCACGGAGACCGTTTCTGTATCGGCCCGCGGCTACGGTGACAACCCGGAACAGGCCATGACCAATGCCCTGGTGGCGGCGGTGCGACAGGCCGGCGGGGTCAGCGTGGCCGTGGACCCGAACTTCCGCACCAATGTGCTGCAGTGGGTGGTTCGCCAGCAGGGTGATGTCAGCACCTGGATCGGTACCGAGACCTCGGTGCCGGAGCCGCAGCTGCCTACCCTGGGCAATATCAAGAGTTACCAGGTGCAGTCGGTGAAGCAGGTGGAAGACGGCCTGTGGCAGGCCAACGTGCAGGCGGAGGTGCTTCGTCCCAAGACTCTGGGTGCGGACCGCTCGCACCTGCCTGGTATTGCCATTACCACCTTCGACAGCCGCCAGCCCCTTTATGACCTGGGTGACGTGCAGGTGCCGGCCAGCCAGGTGCAGCGTCAGCTGCGCGATGATCTGGTTACCGCCTTTACCCAGTCCGGTCGCTTCCGGGTGCTGGACCGGGCCAACCTGGATGCCATTGATCAGGAGCAGTCCGTCGTCGCCAGCGGCAGTGTAGCGCCGGAAGAGCTGGCCCGGCTGGGGCAGCGCAAGGGGGCCGATCTGCTGCTGGTGGGCACCATCGAAGATTTCAGCATCGGCGACAGCCAGCGGGAATTCTATGGTGCCAAGTTTTCCGGTTATGAGCCGCGCATCCGGGTTCGCTATCGGTTGATCGATACCACCACCAGCGAAATCCTCTGGGCAGACCTGTTCGACTGGAACCAGTCTGAAGCTTCCATCCGCGAGGTGGCCCGTCAGCTCAAGATCGACGACCGTAACCACCCGGAGCGGCTGGCGGATGAACTCTATCCCGTCATTGCCCGGGCCATGGCCGGTGCCGCCACGGATGTGCTCTATCCGGTGCAGATCATCAAGGTGCAGGGCGATACCGTATTCCTGAGTCAGGGCCAGGGCCGGCTGGAGCAGGATGCCAGCATGCAGGTCTATCGCCCCGCCGGGGAAATGAAAGACCCGGACACCGGCCTGACCATCAAGCTGGAGGGTAACGCCCTGGCCACCCTGACCGTCACCGATGTGCGCCCGGATTATGGCGTTGCTCGCCTGGACGGCCCGGCCAGTAGCCCCCTGCAGGCCGGCGACCGGGTACGCAGTGCCGCTGGCGCAGACAGCCCGGCGGCCGGCCCCGCCGGGCAGGCGCCCAGCCCGGGCTCGTCGGAAGCGCCGATTCAGTGGTAACAACAAGCCCCCGACAGGGGGCTTTTTTTGGGTTCAGCCGGAGGCCATGTGTCCCGTCCCGACATTTCACGCCCCAACATCCTGCTGGTCTACGACAAGGAATGCCCGGCCTGCCACGCCTATTGCCAGGTGGTGCGCATCCGCGAAAGCGTGGGTGAGCTGCGTATCGTGGATGCCCGGGAAGACACGGAGGTGATGCGCGAGATTACCGGTGCCGGCCTGGATATCGATCAGGGTATGGTGCTGAAAATGGGCGACCAGCTTTATTACGGCGCCGATGCCATCCATGCCCTGGCCCTGATCGGCAGCCGCTCGGGGATCTTCAACCGTTTAAACTACTGGATGTTCCGTTCCCGGCGCGTCTCGAAAGTGCTCTACCCGCTACTGCGTTTCTTGCGCAATCTGTTACTGAAACTGCTGGGCAAGACCCGCATCAACAACCTCAACCAGCCCGGTCGTGATCGGTTCTGATGGGGGGCGTGGGTTTCGAGCACCACCCAGCCGCCGTTGGAGCTATGCTTGCATGGCGAACCGCCGTTGTCCTTGAAAGCGCTGCCCGGGATGGCGGTTCCAGCAATAGCTAGCCAGCATCTACCGCAGCAGCCATTTCCTGCTTACGCTTTTTGCTCGCCACCCGCGCCTTGCGTTTCTTCCACCAGATCACTACGCCGGTGATGGAGAGCATGGCCACGGCAATGCCCATGATCGATACGATGATACGGCCGGGCAGGCCGGCGATGCGGCCGGAATGCAGGGGGAACTGCAGCTGGTTGAACACATCGGCGGCGGTGCCTTCCCAGGGCACTTCGTCACCGATCAGCTGGCCGTTTTCGCCATCGTAGTAGAGGCTTTTCACTTTCATGCCGCCGCTATCGTGGTCTTCGCCCGGGTAATAGAAGCGCACCCCGAACACGGCGAAGTTGTCGCTGTAGAAGGTATCGCCGATGGGTTCTTGCCACTGGCGGTTATCCGCTTCGGTGCGCGCTTTATCGAACAGGGCCGGCCAGCTTACCTGCGGCTCTACCGGGTCATGCAGGGCGGTGGGGGTGCGGGTCTCGAAAGGCCCGGGGGTGGTCTCGGAGACCATGGACATGACCGGGTAGAAGATTTCCCGGTACAGGTTCAGGGAGAAAGAAGTGAACGCCAGAATCAGTAGCAGGCCGAACACCCACAGGCCCACGGCCCGGTGCAGGTCGAAATTCAGCTTGTAGGCGCCAGCGCCGCGGCGAATCATCCAGGCAGGTTTCCAGCGTTGCAGCCAGCTCTTGCCAGCGGGCTTTTGGGTACGGCGCTTACGCGGCAGGGTCAGTGCCATGGCGATAAAGGTATCGAACAGCCAGACCATGGCGGCGGCACCCATCAGCCAGATCCCCCAGCGATCAATGCCCTTCCACTCCGGCAGGTGCAGAGTGAAGTGCAGCTTGTAGAGGAATGACATCAGGTGTTCCGGGTGCAGGGAGATCTTGCCCCACAGGCGTTTGCCGACGATCTCGCCGGTGACCGGGTCCACGAAGGCGTGGTCGTAGTCCAGCTCATAGCGGCGACCCGTTTCCGGATTCACCCTGGCGTCCACCCAGATTTCCGCGTTGTGGCCGGGCTCCGGCTCCAGATGGAAAAAGCTGGCGCGTACCCGTGGGTCGGCCTGCTCCACCCGGTCCACCAGTTCCAGCATGGGCAGCGGTTGCCCTTCACTCTGGCTCTCGAACAGGTGCGGGTTGAGCCATTCATCCAGCTCGTGGTCCCAGGAGATCAGCGCCCCGGTCAGGCCGGCAATAATCAGAAAGCCGGCAATAAAGAGGCCGAACCAGCGATGAAGAACCACCAGAATTGCGCGCATGGGGCACCTGTGACGATCAGACTGAGCGCCGCAGTCTATCAGGAATAAAAGTAATTCTCATTGCGAAAGTGGCTCAGGCGTTCGCCTTGTTGCTGCGCCACAGCGGATAGGGAATCCCGGCAACCCGGTTGATGATAAAAGCCTGGGCGACCAGCAGGGCTACGGCGCTGATCAGCACCGGTAGTTGCTGCAGCTCATGCATCAGGCCCAGGGAGACAATCAGTGCCGTGGCCCCGGCGGGGGGATGGGCGACCCGCAACAGGATCATCAGGGCACTGGTGAAGCCCAGCGAAAGACTGGCCGCCACCACACGAGGCCATTCCACCCCGGTCAGAAACGCGGCGGGGGCATCGTCCAGCCCGCATATCCACAGGGCAGCCCAGCCACAGAGCACGCCGATCACGTGACCGCTGAGCACATTGCGCGGCGAGGCGGCTTCCGCCAGGGGCAGGTGAAACAGCAGAAAGGCGGTGGCCCCCAGGGAGGGAAAGATAAACGACTGCTGGGTAATCAGCGCCACGATGGCAATCAGGGCAATGCTCAACCCACCGTTGACCAGGTTGAACAGTGCCAGCACCAGGCGGGGATTGAACCGCTGGCTCATCACGTCCAGATGCAGTTGTCGCAACAGGCCTCCGACCAGTTGCTGGCGAAGCCTGTCGTTCTGCTCACTCATCGCACGCACTATTCCGGGGCAGACAAAGAGCGCGCATGGTAAGGCTTTGGCCAGGCTTGGGCAATTTTGGTGCAGGCCAGGATGAAAGCGCTTTTTAACAACGGCCCGGGGGTAAATCCGCTAGCATGAGCGGATCAGAAAAAGGAGATCACCGTGGAAGGCTTTTTCTCTCAGGCGCTGGTGCTGCTGGCGGCGACCCTGTTGTTATTGCCCCTGTTCCAGCGACTGGGACTGGGCAGCATTCTGGGCTATCTGGCGGCGGGGATCGCCGTGGGGCCGCTGGGGTTGGCGCTGGTCAGCGGCGGCACCGACGTGCTGCACTTTGCCGAGCTCGGTGTGGTGCTGATGCTGTTTCTGGTGGGGCTGGAACTGGCACCGCAACAACTGTGGGCGCAGCGGCGCCGGCTGGTGGGACTGGGGGCCAGCCAGGTGCTGCTCAGTGCCGCGCTGCTGGCGGGGGCCTTTCTGCTGCTGGGCTTCGAGACCAACGTGAGTCTGGCCATCGGCTTCACCCTGGCGCTGTCCTCCACCGCCTTTGTGGTACAGATGCTGGTGGAAAACAATCAGCTGGGTACACCCCAGGGCCGCTCCGCGTTCTCCATTCTGCTGTTCCAGGATCTGGCGGTCATCCCCATCCTGCTGCTGTTGCCCCTGCTGGCCGGCACCCAGGCCGGTGAGGACAGCCCGCAGTTGCTGGCCGGTCTGGTGGCATTGGTGGCCATGGTGCTGGCGGGCAAGTATGCCCTCAATCCCTGGCTGGGCTGGCTGGCGAAACTGCGCAACCGGGAGTTGATGATCGCCAGTGCCCTGATGCTGGTGCTGGGCGCCGCCGCTCTGATGGAGCACCTGGGACTGTCCATGGGCCTGGGGGCTTTCGTGGCCGGGGTTCTGCTGGCCAACTCGCCCTACCGGGAGCAACTGGAAACGGATATCCAGCCCTTCAAGAGTCTGTTGCTGGGCCTGTTCTTCCTGGCCATCGGCATGACCATGGATCTGCGCTTGCTGGTCGAAAGCCCGGGGGACATTGCCCTCTATCTGCTGGTGCTGTTGGGCCTGAAAGCCCTGGTGCTGGCGGTGATCAGCCGGGTACGCGGGGTGGAATGGCGCAACACCGCCCTGTTCGGCATCCTGCTCTGCCAGGGCGGTGAATTCGCCTTTGTGCTGTTCACCCAGGCCCAGGCCCTGAACCTGCTGGACAGCACCCTGGTGGGCCAGCTCAACCTGGTGGTGGCCCTGTCCATGGCCGCCACCCCGCTGCTGCTGAAACTGGTCACCCTGCTGTGGCCGGAGCGCAGCAAGAGCACCTCGCGCCCGGACCTGGAAGCGGAAGACATGCCCGACCATCACCCGCGGGTGGTGATCGCTGGCCTGGGCCGTTTCGGGCAGATCACCGCGCGGATCCTGGTGGCACGCAAGATCCCGTTCACCGCCCTGGATTCCGATCCGGACGAGATCGACATGCTGCGCCGCTATGGCAACGAGGTGTACTTCGGTGATGTGACCCGCCTGGACCTGTTACGCAATGCGGGACTGGAATACGCCCGGGTGCTGGTGCTGGCGGTGGATGATGTGGATGACTCGCTCAAGGCCGCGGAACTGGTACGTCACCACTTCCCTGATGTGACTATCGTGGCCCGGGCCCGGGACCGCTTCCACGCCTACAAGCTCCATGCCCTGGGGGTCGATCAGGTAATCCGGGAGACGTTCGAGTCCGCCCTGCTCAGTACCCGGGTGACGCTGATGCAACTGGGTGTGCCGGAATCCACCGCCATCGATCTGGTGCGCAGCTTCCGGGAACTGGACGAGACACTGCTGCGCGAGCAGGTGGAACACCAGCACGATGGCGACAAGCTGGTGGAAGCCAACCAGCGCGGCCGGGCAGAGCTGGAATCCCTGCTGTCCAGCGGCGACTGATGCGCGTTGCCGAGCCGTTGTCGCCGGGACAGGCGCCGGGCTCGCCGGGTCGCTCAAGCCAGGAGCGCCCCGCCAGCCCGGACAGGCGGAACTACAGCTTCAGCTTGTTCAGCCCACGGCTGATGGCCTGACCCAGGCCGGCTTTTACTACCGGACCGAGCAGCGGCAGCTTGCCTTCAAACTCGATCACATAGTGCAGCTGACTGCCGCCGTTGCCGTTTTCGGAAAAGCGCATGGTGCCCTTGTGGTTCTTCAGGGGGCTACCCTTGCTGATCTTGTATTCGATCAGTTCGTTGGGGACCACCTTGGTGACGGTTTCTTCGAACGGCGGCGCGATCAGGATGCGCATACGGCGGGTGGAGCCCACGCCGTTGGGGCTGTCGATGCCGGGCTTCACTCGCTTGATCTTGGCCGGGGCGAAAATCACTTCCAGATTTTCGTGGTCACTGAGAAAGTCGAACAGCTTGTCCACGGAAAACGGGAAGGTCTTGGTAATCTCGATACGCTGCATGTAAAGCACTCCGCTGGGGCCCGGCAGCGGGCCGGGCAAGTCTCACACCGGCATGGCCGGTAAACAGGATGTCGATTCTGACCGCTGCCCCGCAACCTGCAAGGTTAAATCGGGCCATAGGGGACGCGGCCCTGACGGGTTTTTCGGTAGGAGCTATGCTTGCATGGCGAACAGGCGCTTCGCCATGCAAGCATAGCTCCTACAAACACTAACCCCAGCCCTCGGCCAGCCACCGGGTCACCTTTGCGGCCGGCACCTCTCGGCAACCGCTGGCAAACTGCCCTGCCCATAACGGTGAGCAATCACCGCTGCCCTGTGCCTCTGCCGCAGCGCGTAACGGACCGATGGCATTGCCAGCCAACGGGAAGGCCGGCACGGCTCCCGGCATAGGGCCCAGGGTATCCATCAGCCGGTTCACCATGCCCCGGGCGGGACGCCCGGAAAACACTGTGGTCAGGGCCGTATGCCGGGCGCGTTCACTCTGCAGCCACTGCCGGTGCACGCCCTTGGTGGTGGCTTCCGGGCACAGCAGATAGGCCGTGCCCACCTGAACGGCGCTGGCGCCCAGCGCGCGGGCGGCCCGGACCCCTGCCGGGGTGGCAATGCCGCCGGCGGCGATCACCGGCAGGGAAATGGCGTCGCAAATCTGTGGCAGCAAGCTGAAGGTGCCCTGCTGCAGGCTGAGGTCGTCACTGAGGAAATGGCCGCGATGGCCGCCGGCCTCCAGCCCCTGGGCAATCACCCCGTCGGCACCGTGCTCTGCCAGCCAGAGGGCTTCTTCTACCGTGGTGGCGCTGGACAGCACCCGGGCCCCTGTGGCTTTTACCCGCGCCAGCAAGGCCGGGGCCGGCAAGCCGTAATGGAAGCTCACCACCGCCGGGCGAAACTGTTCCAGCACCGCCGCGCTGTCTTCGTCGAAGGGTTGCCGGGAGGGGCCGCTGGCAATGGCCGAGGTATCCGCTGCGAATTCCTCATAGAAAGGCCGCAGGGCGTCCACCCAGCGCTGCTCCCCTGCCGGGTCCGGCGCCGGAGCCGTGTGGCAGAAAAAATTCACATTCCAGGGTTGGTTGGTGGCGGCAGACAGTTGCGTCAGTTGTTCTTCCAGCCCCTGGGCACTGAGCATCCCCGCCGGCACGGATCCAAGACCACCGGCCTCGCACACTGCCGCAGCCAGGCGCCAGTCCTGCACGCCGGCCATGGGGGCCTGGATCAGGGGAAAAGCGGTATGAAACAGGGCAGACATGGCGGCTCCGGTCGCAGTCACGGGAAGCAGCCACGCTAACCGGAAACCGGCTGCCAGGCCAGCGTGGCGGCTAGTCGTTCAATTCCCGGCGTTCCCTTTCATAGTCGTCATAGGGCTTGCTGGCCCGCTCCATGCAGGCATCGTATTCCGACAACGGCACCTTGTCGCACTGGAGGCGGTTGTTGTGCTGGAGGTTGTCGTAGACCGCCTTCTCACTACAGGCGGCCAGCAGTGCGGCGAAGCTCAACAGCAGAAGTCCTTTCATGGGGTCAGGTTCCTTTGTGACTTAATCCGTGCCGGTTTTCTTCAGCGGTGCCTGCCCGCTGACGGCGGCGCTGCCTATGCCGCGGGGATCGCTGGCGGCGGTGACCTCATTGCTGCCCTTGCGCCACAGGATCGCCTGCATGTTGCCGTAATCGCGCCCGGTGGAGACCACATGGTGGCCGCGCAGCATCAGTTCCTTGGCGGCCTCGCTGCCGACAAACGCCGGCTCCGCCTGCACTTCATCGGGCAGGTACTGGTGATGGAAACGGACCCGGTTGACCCAGGCATCCACGGGCTGGTCGTTGGCCGCTTCCAGCACGCCCAGCATGACCATGGTGATGATACGGCTGCCACCGGGGGTGCCGAGGATGGCCACGCGGTCGTCGAATTCCACGAAGGTGGGGGTCATGGATGACAGGGGCCGTTTGCCGGGAGCGATGGCATTGGCCTCGCTGCCCACCAGGCCATAGGCGTTGGGGCTGCCCGGCTTGGCGGAGAAGTCGTCCATTTCGTTGTTGAGCAGGACGCCGGTGCCCGGTGGCACGAAGCCGCTGCCAAAGGGCAGATTGATGCTCAGGGTGGCGGCGACCCGGTTGCCGGCCTTGTCCAGCACCGACAGGTGGGTGGTATGGAAGCCCTCCTCCACGGTCAGCGGCTCGCCCAGGGTATGGCTGGGGGTGGCTTCGTCCGGGTTGATGCTGCGGGCCCGTTGCCGGGCGTATTCGCTGCTCAACAGCTTATCCACAGGGATATCCACAAAGTCCGGGTCGCCCAGATAGCGGGCCCGATCCTGGTAGGCCCGGCGCATGGCTTCCACGATCAGGTGGGTGTCCGGCTCGCCGTCGAACTGGCTGAGAATATTGAGGGCCTGGCCCATCACGATGCCGCCGGCGGAGGGCGGCGGTGCAGAAACGATACGGGCATTTTTAAAGGTGCTCACGGTAGGTGAGCGCTCAATCACGTCGTAGTTGGCCAGGTCTTCCAGGTTCCAGATCCCCCCGGCCTGCTCCACCCCTTCCACCAGTTTGCGGGCGACCTCACCCTGGTAGAAACCGTCTTTGCCCTTCTCGGCCAGCAGGGTGAGTACCCGGGCCAGATCCGGTTGTTTGATCACATGGCCAGCGGGGGGCACTTTGCCGTTGTGCAGGAAGAGGGCGGCGGCTTCGGGAAAGCGGTTGAGCACCTCTTCCCGGTAACCGGCCAGTTTGCGGTAGTGGTCTTCCACCTCGAAGCCCTCCCTGGCCAGCCGGATGGCCGGTGCCAGTGAGGTCTTCAGGGGCAGCTTGCCGTAGTTGTCCGCCAGATGCACAAAGGCGGCGGCCTGGCCGGGGATGCCGGCGGCGCTGGGGCCGTTCAGGGCCCAGTCACGGACCACCTTGCCGTCGCGATCCTGGTACATGGTGGGGATGGCCGCATCCGGGGCGGTTTCCCGGGCGTCTACGAAGGTCTGCAGACCGTCACTTTCCCGGTGCAGCAGCCAGAAGCCGCCACCGCCCATGCCGGCCGAGTAGGGTTCCACCACCGCCAGGGCTGCCGCCACGGCGATGGCGGCATCGTAGGCATTGCCGCCCTTCGCGAGGATCTCCATGCCGGCGTCGGTGGCCAGTGGGTGAGCACTCGCTACCGCGTTCTTGCCCGGCCCGGCAGCCTGGGCGGTGACGGTGATCAGCAGCAGCAAGGGAAGCGGAATGCGCATGGTTCCTCCGTGGATGGGGACTGTCTTCGCTGTAGGAGCGTCGCTGGCGGCGCGATAACCTCCGTATGGATATCGCGCCGCCAGCGGCGCTCCTACAGAATGTTGCCGGCGGAATGGTTGCCGCGCCAGGGTGATCAAGGCTAGCGGTTATGTCAGGCCAGAACCCGCGACTGGTTCCGGTTCGCGGGGTCGCTATCGTTTCTTTCTTTCCTGACGTTTCTGCTCCAGGGCTTTCGCCACCAGCGGCGGTACGAAATTGCTCACATCCCCGTCCAGCAGGGCGATTTCGCGGATCAGCGAACTGGAGATAAAGGACAGGTGCTCCGCCGGGGTCAGAAACACGGTTTCCAGCTCCGGGGCCAGTTGCCGGTTCATGTTGGCCAGCTGGAATTCGTATTCGAAGTCACTGACCGCGCGCAGGCCGCGCAGCAGGATGTTGCCATCCTCTTCCTTGCAGAAGTGGGCCAGCAACTTGGAAAAACCGGTGACCCGGACATTGGGCAGATGGGCCAGTACCTGAGTGGTCAGCTCCACACGTTCTTCCAGGGTGAACAGGGGCCCTTTCTTTTCACTGGCGGCAATGCCGACGACCACTTCATCAAACATCTTGGCGGCCCGTTCGACCAGGTCCAGATGGCCGTTGGTGATCGGATCGAAGGTGCCTGGGTAGATTACGCGGTTGGTCATGCTTGGCTCGCTTTATCGCTGAATACCGTGCCCGGCCGTGCCGGGCACCCACAATGCCCGCAAGCATACCCCAAGCGCCCGCAAAGATGCAGGGTCAGGCCGGTGACGGATCCGCCTGATCATGCCCTTGTTGCTGGTACCAGTGGGCACTTCGGGCAATCACCGCCGCCATGGCGGGGCGAGTTAGCCCCTGCTGCGCCAGAAAGGCATCGGTGGCGGTGGTGTCGAAACGGGTGGTCTGGATGAAGTGCAGGGCCTCCGGCCAGGTGTTCATCAGCCGTGGCATCCCCGGCAGGTGAAGCAGAGCCGCCAGAACCGGAATCGGCACATGCCGCTGCGGAGGGCGCCGCCCCAGGGTGTCGGCGGCGATAGCCAGCAGCCCCTGCAAGTTGGGCGTGGTGGGGTCCAGGGCCAGTAGCCGTTGCGGCACGGTCTGAGCCCGGGTCGCCTCCGCAATCAGCGCCGCCAGATGGTCCACCGCCACCAGAGGCAGCCAGTGATCCGGGCTGCCGGGGACCATGGCCATCCGCCCCCGCGCCAGGTTATCGATCAGCGAATACAGCGGCTGGGCACTATCCAGGGCGCCGGTATGGCTGTGACCGGCGACCGTCGCGGGCTGCACTTCCACCAGTTCCAGGTCACTGGTGGCGGCCAGGGCCCGCACCCGGATTGCTGCTTCCAGTTTGCTGGCTTCATAGCCGCCCGCCCGGCGATAGACCTGCTGCCAATCCACCTGGTCCGGATCGTCGCCGGTGATACCCAGCCGCTGAAGATGCTCATGGTTTTCCAGCATGAAGCCACTGATAAACACCAGACGGCTGCCATGGCGGCGGGCCAGCTCCGCCACCGCCAGGCTGCCGGCCACATTGGTGCGCTGGGCGGTCTCCCGATCCAGTTGCCAGGCAAAGCGGGCGCCCAGATGAATGATGGCCTGTGGGGCAGGTAGATCCTCCGGCAAGCCCAGGCCGGGTAAATCCAGATCCCCCTGCACCGCCTGCAGACGCTCGCCCTGCCCGCCCAGGGCATGGACTTGCTGGCGCAGGGCGGGAAGCTGACTGTCCGGCTGGCGCAATACCGCCAGGATGTCGTGATGATGGCTTAACTGAGCGCAGACATGGCGGCCGATAAAGCCGCTGGCGCCGGTGATGAGAATGGTCATGGCAGGTCTCCGTGATGAGGTATGCCACCACCCTAAAGGATAGAGTATGCTCTAAGGTCAACAGCGGATTGCGAGGCCGCCATGCAGATTGCGGAACTGGAACAGCGCACCGGGGTGAACCGCCATACCCTGCGCTATTACGAAAAGGCCGGATTGCTTCAGGAAGTGGGTCGCCGTGGCAACAATTACCGGGACTATCCGGAAAAGGCGGTGGAACGGGTGGCCATGGTGCGCCAGCTCAAAGCGCTGGGTTTTTCCCTGCGCGAGATACGAGAGGTGCTGGACGCCCTGCGCAGTGACAGCATCGATTGCGAACAAGGTGCTGTGCTGATGGCGGAAAAGAAGGCGGCGGTGGACGAGAAGATCCGCGAATGGAAACGGGTCAGCGCCCTTCTTGGTCGCGAGCAAAAACGGCTGGAAGAGAGTGCCGCCGCGTTGCGGCAGCAAGGACATTGCAACAGATGATGCGTTGTTACGTGAGGCGGCTACGCCGGGCTCAGTAAACAATAGCGTGTGATATTTCTCTTTTTAGCGTTCGTTTTTTCCAGAAGACCGTTTTGGTCAACGAATGGTGTTTTTGGTGAACACCCTTGCCTGACAATGGCGCACAAACACTGGTGATTTCACCGGGCTGTGCTTAGCGTATGGGTCCATTCTTCGTGCGGCTTCAGGAGTAGATCATGGGTGTGTCTCAGGCAGACAAGAAAAGCATGAAAGAAATAAGTTTTGCGCAAGCACAGCAGGCCGGCCCGGTCTCCTGTGAGGATGCGCTGGCCATTTATGATGCGCTGGAGCCCATTGATACGGACTTCATGCTTGGCGCCTGGAAAGGCGAAGGCTTCGCAACCGGTCATCCGCTGGATGGGGTGCTGGAGCGTTGCCACTGGCATGGCAAGCGTTTTGACAGCGCCGAACACGTGCACCCGCTGGTGTTCCGCAAGGCATCCGGTAAATTGACTACGGTAAAGCCGATGTTGGTAATGCCCGGCCTGGGACTGCTGGACCGGTTGCCGTTTTTGAGTTCGGAGTGGGTGGGCAAACTGTTCCAGTTTACCCTGCCGCTGCTGTCCGGGCGCCGCTCTGCTGCCCGCCTGCGCATGATCCACTACCGGGGAAAAACCTCGGCCACCATGTCCTACGACAACCTGCCCATCAATGATGTGTTCCGCAAGGTGGACGACAACACCGTGCTCGGCATCATGGATCTGAAAGGCATGAAGCAGCCGTTTTTCTTTGTGCTGCGTCGCGACGACCGCTAAGTCTTTCTGCCAGAATATCCCCTGAATAATAAGGAACGCCTGTGCGAGACACCGCTCCCACAGGGACGTCGATTCGGGGGAAGCTTATGGCCGATTGGGCACCGCAATACAGCAAGGCCGAGCGCATTCGCCTGTTATTGTTTCATGCCGCTTGGGCTGTGCCCCTTTTCCTGCTGACCGAGGTTTTCTTTTTCCCCTGGTTCGAGCGCTATGTGGAAACGGCCCACTGTCACCACTATGGGTCTCTTAACGGTCTGGAGCTGGTGGTCTACAGCCTCTTTATCGGCTTGCCGCTGGGTCTCGCATTGATAGTGCTGGCCATTGAAGGGCGGCACAGTGTTCGTGTGTTGCGACTGGGCCAGTCGCCACTGCCTGACGAAAAAGTGTTCCGCCCTGCCCGCTATGTGTACGGCCACCGGGCGCGTATCAAGCCGCTGATCTTTTTCCTGTTGGTGCTGTTCTTGTGTGGGTTATCGGTGCAGGGGTTTTTCTGGGCGGATGCCATGATCGATGACCTGTCGCCGGACGTTAGCCGGTGCCTGGGCGTACCTGTCGCTCAGCGATACACTCTCCCGTAGGAGCGTCGCTGGCGGCGCGATAGCCAACGCATGAAATCGCGCCGCCAGCGACGCTCCTACGGATAGGTGGGGATACCGGCAATTCAGGTTTTCCGCAGGATGCAGTTCGCCTCAGGCTCAGTGCACCCTACCGTGTCTTCTATTTTAAAATGCGTGGAAAGCGGATTGTGGACAGGGCCGTTCAATAACCACTGTCTTCCGCGTCGCCGCTGAGTCGTTCCCGGCGTTCCTGTTCTTCCTCGAACGCCGCCTTGATCTCTGCCAGCACGTCTTCTACATCGGCGATGTGACCGTCGTCTTCCACATGCCCGGTGAGTTCGCTGTCCGGGGTCAGTTCGCCGCTTTCATACAACGCCCAGATTTCCTGGCCGTAACGACTGCCGCGTAGTGAGGGCGCGTACTGGCCGTAATAGCGGGTCATGTTGTCCACGTCCCGGTAGAGCATGGCTTCGGCGCTGTTATTGGCGGCGGCGTCCACGGCCTGGGGCAGGTCGATGATCACCGGGCCGTAGTCGTCCACCAGCACGTTGAACTCGGACAGGTCGCCGTGGATGATGCCGGCGCACAGCATGCGCACCACGTACTGCATCATCAGCGCATGATCCTCTTCTGCCTGTTCGGCGGACATCACCACTTCACTGAGGCGCGGGGCCACGTCACCGTCATCGTCGGTGACCAGCTCCATCAGCAGCACCCCTTCGAGCATGTCGTAGGGCTTGGGCACGCGCACGCCGGCCTCGGCCAGTCGGCGCAGGGCATCCACCTCGGCGCTCTGCCAGATTTTTTCCTGCTGTTCCCGGCCGAACTTGGAGCCTTTCTCCATGGCCCGGCTGCGGCGGCTGTTACGGACTTTGCGGCCTTCCCGGTACTGGGCCGCTTTCTTGAAGTTCCGTTTGGCGGCTTCCTTGTAGACCTTCGCGCAGCGTATCTCGTCGCCACAGCGGACCACGAAGATATCCGCCTCCTTGCCACTCATAAGACGGCTGATGACCTCGTCGATAAGGCCGTCATCCACCAGGGGTTGTAATCGTTGCGGGGTTTTCATGCCGCACTTATACCTTATTTGGCGTCCGGCTTCCCCTGCTACCTGAGGTTTCGGGGTGAAATCGGGAGCGGCTGGGAGGGCAAAGGGCACGACCCTGCCCCGTTGGGGGCCAACGGAGCAAGGTCGGTGCAGGCAGGTCAGGCTTTCAGTTTGTCTGCCAGGGCGGTGGCGTTGCGGGCGCTCATGCCATAGATGGTGAGCTGCGGGTTGACGCCCAGACTGGTGGGGAACACGGAGCCGTCGATAATGTAAAGGCCGTTCAGGTATTTGTAGCTGCCATCGCTGTTCACCACACACTGGGACTCATCCTGACCCATGGCACAGCCGCCCATCACATGGGCGCTGCCCAGACCGGTGATCACCGGATCATAGGCCAACTTGTTGATGGCCTCTTTGGCCTCTTTCCAGCTTTTGTAATAGCCGGCATGGCTATGGCTGGGCCGGATCTCTTTGGCCCCTGCCGCGAAGTGCATTTCCGCCATGGTCAGGTGGGAGCGCTTGGCGCCTTCCAGCAGATAGGAGTCAACGGGATAGTCGATGACCGGCTCGCCATTATCGCGCAGTTCCACATTGCCGCCCGGGTTATCGGCGTGGAAACCGTCTCGCAACAGGGCGATGGAGGAGGCCAGGTTCGGCAGCCGCTCGATTTCGTTGCGGGCATCGCCACCGTAACCGCCCATCAGGGCACCGGTGAGGCCCGGGTGCATGGGCATCATTTCCAGCTTGTACCCTGCCGGGCCGTCCACCCCGTGCTTGAACACGAACTCGTCGGAATACAGGGACTGGGGTGCGCCGTAGTACGGTGCCACTTCCTGGTCATAAATGCCGAAAGTGAAAGTGGTCGGGTGCAGGAAGGTGCGCTTGCCCACCCGGCCCTGGGGGTCCGGTGCGTCGGAACGCATCAGCAGGGCCGGGGTCTGGATACCGCCGCCGGACGCAATCACGGTTTTCGCCTTGACGGTAACGGTGGCGCCGGTGGGCACCTTGTCGTTGTTGAGCGGACGCACTTCCACCCCGGTGACGGTGTCGCCATCGATAAGCAGGCGGTGGGCCTGGGCGCTGTGGATCAGGGTGGCGCCATTATTCATGGCGGCAGGCAGGGTGGTCACCAGCATGGATTGCTTGGCGTTGGTGGGACAGCCCATACCGCAATAGCCGATGTTCCAGCAGCCTTCCACATTGCGCGGGATCACCGCCCATTCCCAGCCCAACGCGTCGCAGCCTTTTTTCAGCACGTCGTTGTTGGCGTTGGGGGGCATGATCCACTGGCTGATCTTGAGCCGCTCCTCCATCTTCTGGAACCAGGGGTCCAGATCATTGCGCAGCAGGTCTTCCACTCCGAAGGTGTCCTGCCAGTACTGCAGGGTTTCGCTGGGGGTGCGGAAGGAGCTGGTCCAGTTGACCACGGTGGTGCCGCCCACAGTGCGGCCCTGCAGAATGGTCATGCCGGCATCCTTGGTAGCGCGCATGGCGCCTTCCTGATACAGGTCCCGGTAGGCCTCGCCTTCGTTCAGGGTGAAGTCGTCAGAACTCATCAGCTTGCCGGCTTCGATGAGAATCACCTTGAGGCCGCGCTGGGTAAGAATTTCCGCGCTGACGCCGCCGCCGGCACCGGTGCCGATGATTACCACATCCGCTTCCAGGGTGCGGTCAGCGGAAACGGTACGCCCGTCGATTACATCCCAGCCGTTCTTGATGCCGGTTTTCCACGGGTCGTTAATGCCCTTGATGGGCAGGGAAGACAGATCCTGCATGGCGTTGTCCTTTTATTTCGGGCTGGTGCAGAAAAAGCGTTGCTGTTCAGGCGACGATTTTTTGTGGGGGGCCCGGGTAGCCGGTGCTGCGCGCGGCCTCGGGTTTCACATACCAGGCCATGAACATGGGCTGGGTCAGTCCCTTGAAGGCCATGCGCGACAGGCCGCGATCACTGGAGGACCAGTGGGCCAGGGTCTGTTGCAGCTCGTCCTCGCTCTGCTCGGCAAAGCTGGCCCAGGTGCCGGTGATAAACCAGCGGGCGGCGCCCAGCTGCATCAGATCAAGAATCTGGAACAGGGTGGCCCGGGTGCCGGGCATGGCCCCGTCCAGCAGATCGTCGTAAGCCTTCATGCCGTCTTCGGCACTGGCGCCCACATCCGTGAGGGCCTTGCCCAGCACGGCGCCGACCAGCGGGGTGAGCAGGTCCACATCCTGTTGGCGAAAATAGCGATACCCTGCCGCCGGGCCGTCATTGCTGGAACAGCCGGTGAGTAAGGTGAGGCTGGAGCCGGTGGCCAGCAAGGCACTACCGGCGGCGCCCAGCTTGAGAAAGCTGCGGCGATTGAGTCCCTGATCCATAGCACACTCTTATTTTTTTGTTGGTGGTTATCTGTAGGAGCGTCGCTGGCGGCGCGATTCCACACGTCGGGTTATCGCGCCGCCAGCGACGCTCCTACAGCAAGGTAACGGTAACCCTGTAACCGTCGTTGTTATTTCAAAAAGTACTTGTCGATGATCTTGTGCATGCCACGGCCGTAAGGAGGCAGGATAAACTTGGTGGCGTTGAACTTGCCCTTCTTGTAGATGCCCTTGGCCTGGGAGAAGGTCAGGAAACCTTCCGGACCGTGGTAGGCGCCCATGCCGGAATCGCCCACGCCGCCGAACGGAATATCGTCCACGCCCACATGGGAGATGGTGTCGTTCAGGCAGACGCCGCCGGAGTGGGTGTTCTTCAGCACCCGGTCACAGTTGCCCTGATCCCAGTCGAAGTAATACAGGGCCAGCGGACGGGGACGCTCGTTCACGTAGTCGATGGCGTCATCCAGGTTCTTGTAGGGCACCACGATCATCAGCGGACCAAAGATCTCGTCCTGGGCGATCTGCATGTCGTCGGTCACGTTCAGCACCAGGGTATGGGGGATCTTCTGGCTGCCGGTGAAATCTTCATTGGCCGGGTTGATCTCGATAACATCCGCGCCCTTCTCGCGGGCATCCTTCAGGTAGCCCTGCAGACGGCCGTACTGGCGCGGGTTGACGATGGCGGTGAAGTCCGGATTGTTGAGCATGGTCGGGTAGGACTGGGCTACCTGGGCTTTCCAGGCGTCCACAAATTCCTGCACCCGGTTTTCCGGGCAGAGAATGTAATCCGGGGCCACACAGGTCTGGCCGGAGTTCAGGCACTTGCCGAAGGCGATCCGCTCGGCGGCGTCCTTCATGGGGAAGTCCTGGCCGATGATGCAGGGGCTCTTGCCGCCCAGCTCCAGGGTAACCGGAGTCAGGTTGGCGGCGGCGGCGCGCATGATGTGGCGGCCCACGGTGGTGGAGCCGGTGAACAGCAGGTGGTCAAACGGCAGGCTGGAAAACGCCTGGGCCACATCCACTTCGCCATTGATCACGGCCACCTGTTCTTCCGGGAAGGTGTCGGCGATCAGTTTTTCCAGTAGCGCACCGGTGCGCGGCGTGGCTTCGCTCATCTTGATCATCACCCGGTTGCCGGCGGCCAGGGCAGTAATCAGCGGCACCACCGCCAGCTGGATGGGGTAGTTCCAGGGCACCATGATGCCCACCACGCCCAGCGGCTGGTATTCCACCCAGGTCTTGCCCGGCCAGCTCAGTGCGCTGACGCTACGCTTCTGCGGTTTCATCCACTTGCGCAGCTTCTTGGTGGTGTACTTGAGCCCTTCCAGGGTGATCAGCATTTCCGCCAGCTTGGTTTCGTCAGCGGCGCGGGTGGTGAAATCGTTGTTAAGGGCCTCGATCCAGGCATCCAGGTTATCCAGCAGCAGCGGCTTGATGCGGCTGATCAGCTCGATGCGCTGCTCCGCGCTGGGGTAAGGGTGCTGGCGGTAGGCCGCTTTCTGGGCAGCAAAGATCTGCTGCATGCGTTCGACGTCAGCATTGTTGCTGTGGAGATCTTTCACTTCGGCGACCATGGTCACTTGCCTCCCGAGGCTTTTCATTATGTATGATGGCAAAACCGGCGGCCCTGGCCGCCGATCAAAAATTAACCTTGAGTCTGATTTTTAGAGTAATTACTCTAGGAGTCAACCGGCAGTAATAAAATCACTACATTTGGCCCACAATGACCAGCACCAAGGAACGGATCCTCAATACCAGCCTGGCTCTCTTCAATCGGGAAGGTGAGCGCAATGTGACCACCAATCACATCGCCGAGGCCCTGGGCATCAGCCCGGGCAATCTCTACTACCACTTCCGTAACAAGGGCACCATCGTGGCCGCCCTGTTCGAGCGCTACAGCCAGAACTTGCTGGCCCTGCTGGAAGCCCCCCAGGGGCCGCTGACCTGGACCATCAAGACCCATTATTTCGAAGGGCTGTTGGCCTCCATGTGGCAGTACCGGTTTTTCCACCGGGACCTGACCCACTTTCTGCACGCCGACCCGGCCCTGGCGGCGCGCTACCAGGCTTTTGTGGAAGTGGTGCTGGAACGGGGGTTGGTGATTTACGGGGAGCTGCGCAGCAGCGGCATCATCGCCGTGGACGATGAGCAGCTACAGGGGCTGATGGTGAACACCTGGGTGCTGATGTCCTCCTGGGCAGCACTGGTTCACGGCCTGCGCCCGGATGCGGCGGCGGATGAAGCCCTGGACGAATCCCTGATGCGTCACGGCATCTACCAGATCATCTGCCTGGAAGAACCCTTCCTGCGCGGCGAAGCCCGCGAACACCTGGAAGAAATGAAGGCCCGCTACCGGGCGGTGGATACCACCTCGGCGTTGCTGCTCGGCCATGTGCCCGGGCTGGACAGAACCGGCAGCGAATAGGGGCCTTCCCCTCCCGCTGCCGTTATAAAAACGGTCTTACCACGAGGGCACAGAGAACACGGAGGAAAACCTTCTTTTCTCTCTGCCCTCTGTGGTGAATGCGCCAGACTTTACCCCGCTAATAACCCATCCCCCAATCCCTTTTCAGTGCAGGCGTTGATGACCGTTGAATGTCTGGTTGTTAGTTTGCCGATGTCCCTCCCCTTTTTTGCTCGCCATCCCGCCGTTTTTCACCCGCGCGCAAGTTGAATATGTAGGATATGGCTTACATATTTTTGTAAGTTGCTGAGATAAAGTGAATTTTCTGATTTGGCATTGCAAGAAAAGTCCGAGCAAAAATTCCCGTTCAACACGCAAGTGCAAGAAAAGTCAGCTGAGAATGATTCTTGAGTTGAGGTTAAGAGATTGATTGGCGGGATTTTTCGGGTAGGTTCAGGGGAAAGTGGGACTGGGGATATATTGCATAGTGATATATCGCATCTGCAATTGAATACGCTGTTATGCATACACAATAAGGGGGTTGCATGGATTTCGATTTTGACAAACTAGCCTATCCAGAAACGGTCGTTATTGATGGTGCCGAGTACAAAGCGAAGAGGGATACCTCTAAAGGAAAAATGAATATTCCATATTCAGAGGAGCCCGATGTAGGAATTGGTGATGTAATAGTTCAAAAGGCAGGTAAAAGAGAGATACACCTCAAAGTAACTGATGTTCAGTTTCTCGAAGGTGGTAGCCTGAACGTTGGGACCAATCACCCGCATATGCTCACGCTGAATGTACAGAATGCAACAGCAGAGCCACACCTAACGAACAAAGCGTCCTCGACGATAAATATCGGCTCTGTTTCCGGCGAAATGGTACAGATTGGCGATCAAAACGTTCAGGTCGCTAATGTCAGTATTAAGCAGCTTGTCGAGCATGTGGCTAAAAGTGGCGACAAGGAAGCAAAATCAAAACTTAGAGCATTGCTAGAGAATGGCACAGTGGCCAGCTTGGTTGGCGCAGGGGCAACCACACTTCTCGGGTTGCTCTAATGCATAACAAGGCGCTGCTGCCGACAAGCGGCAGAGCGCGGCGTTAGGCATGCAAAGAAATGAGATCTGAGAACTGGATTAAGATTATTGCATTGATAGAGCTAGTCGCAGCAATGCCATGGCCTGGTGTTTATCTATATGGTTGGTACTTCGCAAAAAAATCTGAATCCCTTGATGCATGGATGGTTGCGCTGACTATAGAGGGAGCCCTATTTTTAATTGCACCCATGTTGGCCGCAGTTGGGGCATTCCTACGAAAAAAATGGACTGCTTATTTGCTAATGGTATTTCCGGTCCTGGCATTTATTCATGGCATTTCTGCAATACCATATTTGTCGAATATCGCCCCAATAGGCCCATGGCGCACATTGGCGCTTGTGGCAATTAACGGAGGCTTGATCATTTTAATTTTCAGGCATCGCAAAGGCCTCGAGCCAAGCAATGCCTAACAAGCAAAGGCAGCATCGCCCTGCGGGCTGGACGCGCTAACGCGCCCCGCTGCTTTGGGCGTTAGAGGCAGAAAGCGTGGATGAAGTAAGTTTCGCGGCTTCGGCCATATTGGAGCTATATCCCTCATCCGAGTCAGGCAGGGAGCAACCGATTAGCTTCCCGAATAGGCCAAAGCATTCTGCGGAGGGAGACCATGACTATTTCATGGGAGAAATCACTTCTACGGAAAAAAGGGAGCTTTGGCCTGGAGAGTCGGCAACGGTTCACGTTGTAGTGGTGGCCGGGTCTAGCCAGATAGAAAGGATTAGATCAGGCTCGAAGTGGTTAGTATTCGGCGGGCCATCTAATCTGATTGGAGAGATTAGAGATGTTGCGTGGCCAAAAGGGCTCTAACAAGCGGCTGAACCGGATAAATTTCCGCTGTCACCTTTTGTGCATACAGCCGTACAAAAGCCGCCAACAAAAATTTACCCGGTGCGCCGGGCGTTAGGCACCTAAATGAAAGATATCGACGGTATTCACGAAGTTCTGGAGGCTCTGCAGCCACACTGGGCGGACATTGAGGCTGACTTTGAGAGGCATAACCAAAGGTTTCTTCAGCTCGCTTCGGTCGACCACGACGCGATTGGTCGTGTGCTCAGAGCCCACCTAATCATCGAATCGTTTCTCAATACGTTCCTAGAAGCACAGCTCCACCTCGAAAACATTCACGCGGTAAAGCTGTCGTTTTTTCAGAAGGCGAAGCTGCTTCCAACACAGGGATAAAGTGCTGCCGCCGTTCGCCCCGGAATACTTCAAGTCAACGCTGTTCGGAACAAATTTGGCCATCGCCTAGATCATCAAATTGAGCAGCATGAAATTAGCGCCGTATTTGAAATCCTTCATGCAGCACGCCCTGGTGTTAGGTTTTCCGGGCCAGTAGAGGCAATTGAAGCATTCTCGCCGGTCGCATGTGCATTCCTGGCTGTGCCGCCTTCAAATTTGCAAAAGCTTTTCATTGAAGCATTCTCAAATTTACGTTCACATGATCCTTACGAAGACGGCGTCTAACAACACGTTGAAGGTGACATTTGACCCGCTGCCCACTGTTGCTGCTGCAAAAGCAGGAGTCGCCTCAAATGCACCTGTACGTGGGCGTTACGCGTAACGAGTTAGTCACGGAGAAGAATTGAAAATCAGAAATAGAGAAGATCTGGCGGAATACGTAAATCACGGAAACAGAGTGAAGTATGTATTTTTCTGGGGGCACAAAAAACCAAAGAGTGGCGTGTCAAAAAGTTGCTTTAGTCAGTGGTATGACGCGCCATTTGAATGCGAAGGCAACAGTTTCATGACAGCTGAGCATTACATGATGTATCGCAAAGCGTTACTTTTTGATGATTGCGTTGCAGCAAGAAGACTTCTAGCCGCGAGCAATCCCGGAGAAGCAAAAGCTATTGGCCGTGAGGTTAAGAATTTCAATCAAGAAAAATGGGACGCTTGTCGTTTTGAAATCGTGGTTTCGGGTAACTTAGCAAAATTCAGCTGCAATCCGGAACTAAAAGAATTTTTACTTAACACTGGAAACCGGGTGCTCGTCGAAGCAAGCCCAGTGGACAAAATTTGGGGTATCGGCCTGGCCGAAGATGACCCTGCCTGTGAAAATCCAAACTTGTGGAAGGGGACTAATCTATTGGGATTTGCGTTAATGGAAGCACGTGAGCAACTATCGCGGTAGGTCGCAAAAAAAGCGGTACCGGCGATGCCCTTTACATTGCACCTTCGGCTTCATTCCAAGGGAGCACAGCCTGTCAACGAAACCCAAACCCCTGCACAAACGCCATCAACCGCTGCTCCAACCAGTAGCGCTGGGGCGCATGGTTGATAAAGCCCACATGGCCGCCGTACTCACTCACTTCCAGGGTCACTGCCGGGCCCAGTTCTTCCTGGCGCGGTAGGGTCTCCGGGGTCATGAAGGGGTCGTCGCGGTTTTGCAGCATCAGTGTGGGGGTGCGGATCTGCAGCAGCTTGGGGCCGGCGGAGCATTGGGCGTAGTAGTGGTAGGCCCCGCGAAAACCGTATAGAGGCGCAATGATCTGGTCGTCGTAGCGCCAGAAGGAGCGGATGCCGCTCATGTTCAGCCGGTGCAGGCGCTTGGCTTCCGGCGGGTTGACCTTGTCCAGGTGGCGTTTCTTGTCGCCGAGCTGAGTCAGCAGGGTTTTCAACAAATGCTGTCGGTACAGTTTCGACAGGCCCCGATCCAGCCGGTTGGCGCACAGGTCCAGCCGCAGGGGCGCACACACCGACGCCACCGCCGTCAGCTTGCCGTTGTCCCGGTGCGCCAGCCAGTTCAGCAGTCGGCTGCCTCCCAGGGAGACACCAATGGCGATGCGATTGCCGGTGGGGTCCTGATCAAACACATGCTCGATCACCGCATCCACATCGTCGGTTTCCCCGGCGTGATAGCACAGGGCGGTGTCATTGGGCTGCTTGGCGCCGCGACTGTTGATGGCCACCGAACGGACCCCGGCATCCGCCAGTGCCTTCTGAATGCCCCGCATATAGTGGGAGTCACTGCACCCGGAGAGGCCGTGGAGCAGAATCACGGTCAACTGCCCGGGATGACGCTCGGGGCCCGCCCAGTCCAGCAGGAGCCGGTCGCCATCCGCCAGCGGCAGCCATTCGCTGTGCCGCTCCACCTCCGGCAAGGCCCGGCCCAAGGGCCCCCACAGGGTCTGCAGATGCGGGTTACGCAGCCACAGGGGCGGCTGGAACGGGGAGGCTACGATTTCGCCCATGGAATCTCTCACTCAATAGCAGTCGCGTTGACCGGCGCTATGGTAGCCTTTTGCTTTTCCCACTGGCACCCATTGTTGATGGAGACCCCATGGCCCGCCGCTTTTACGACGATCAGGAATTCCAGTCCGGCCTTGCTACCGAGCTGGGCGCCAATGCCAGTCATCATATTGGCAAGGTGCTTCGCATGGCGGAGGGGGACGAGCTGGTGGTATTCAATGGGCACGGCGGTGAATGGTCGGCGCGGATCCTTGCCGTCGGCAAGAAGGCGGTGACCGTGGAACCGTTGGCGTTTGTGGCCGAAGACCGCACCGCGCCGCTGGCGGTCACCGTGGCGCTGCCCATGATCAAGGGCGACCGGATGGACTATGCCATCCAGAAAGCCACGGAACTCGGGGCCACCCGGATTGTGGTGCTGGACACGGAACGCTGCGAGGTGCGTCTCAAGGGCGAGCGGCAGGAAAAAAAGCTGGGCCAGTGGCAGCAAATTGCCATCAGCGCCTGCGAACAGTGCGGGCTCAATCGGCCACCCGTGATTGAAGGGGCCGTGCCACTGTCGGCCTGGCTTGCCGGTGATCTACCCACGCTGCGTCTGATCGCCCACCCCGGAGAAAAACCGTTCTCGCCGGCAGCTCTGGATGGTGTGGACGAGCTGGCTCTGCTCACCGGGCCGGAGGGCGGGTTCTCCGATGACGAATTGCAGGCGGCAGCGGACAGGGGCTTTATCCCCTTCGCCCTGGGCAACCGGGTACTGCGCGCGGAAACCGCACCGGTGGCCCTGCTGGCGGCGTTATGGGCGTGGCTGGAAAGAAGCCCTTGATGGCTGCAGTGAGTAATGGCTCAAAGTTTATTGAGCGCCCCGGGGAACCGTAAAAGCATCACCCATAAATCGTTCTGTACTCAGATTTTCAGGGGAAACTTCGTAGCGGTTATGCGATAAAAAGCCTGGCAAGTTGCGATCAAGTCAGCCATGACAGGAAAGTTTTTCCCTTATGGTTGCGTAAACAGGTGCCGGTTATTCGACGGCCAGGGCCGAGGGAATATGGCCGTCACAATGCGGGTGAAGAAACATCATGAAGAAGCAAGCGGGAGTGCTGAAGCAGTGGGATGATGCACGCGGCTTCGGTTTTATTACCGATAAAAAAGGGCGAGACATTTTTGTTCATGTCAGTGCCTTTGAGGGGAGCCGCTCGCGCCCGAAAGCGGGAGAGAAAGTCCGGTTTCGTGTTGAGCCGGATGCGGCCAAAGGGGTGCGTGCCGTGGACGTGGAACGGTGCTGGCGTCCCGGTCATCTTTTGTTGCCGGAGTTTCTGGTGCCGATGTTTGCGGTGGCAGCTTTCTATGGTGGCTTGTGGGGGATCTTATCGCAGTATGCGTTCCGGTTTTTCCTGATGAGTTACCTGCTGTTGATCGCCGCCGTGACGTTCCTGATATTCGCGCTGGACAAGCGGGCGGCGGTGCATGACCGCCAGCGAGTATCGGAAAATACCCTGCACCTCCTGTCCCTTGCCGGTGGCTGGCCCGGCGCCATGCTGGCCCGCCCGCTATTTCGCCATAAAACCCGCAAGCAGCCATTTCGTACTGTTTTCTGGCTGGGGGTCGTGGTAAATCTTGTTGTGCTGGGTCTGTTCGTTTTCAGCCCGCAAATGGCGCCCTTGCGTGACTGGCTGGATGTGCGAGCGCTGGGCGGGTTGATCACCCTCAAGGAATGGGGCTGGATCAGCGGCCAGCTTTGAAAAAAGCAGGCTGCCGCTGAGGCTGCTGTTGATGCGGCCTGCAGGGTAAGAGTTTTCTGGAAAGACTATCAATAATAAAAAAACAGGGAAGAACCATGAGACTGCCGGAAGATGTGGAAAGCGTATTGTTTGCCAGAGGGGAAAAGGCCGCCGTGGCACTGTTGTGTCGGCGGCATGCGATGAGTCGCGGTGCCGCGAAAGCCTGGGTTGCGTCCTGTTCCGTCTGGGGATTGCCTGAGCTAACGCCACCGGTTTCCAAAATAAAAATAGCCGCAGTGATGCTGTCCGCCTTTATGACCGGCTTGCTGCTGGCGGCTCTGGAACAAGCGTTATGATGGTTTCAGGGCGCACTGAGCGCGAGGAATAACCATGCAAGTGACAAGTCCGATTCTGGCCCCGGTGGTGGTGTTGGTGGCCTGGTCCATGGTCATGTGGCTATGGATGTATGTCACCCGGTTGCCGGCCATGAAAGCCGCCAGCATGAAGCCGGACCCGCTGGCGCCGCGGGGCGAGCAGATGAGCACCCTGCCCGCCAGGGTTCGCTGGAAGGCGGATAACTATAATCATTTGATGGAGCAGCCGACGGTATTCTATGCGGTGGCCCTGTCACTGGCCCTGCTGGGCCAGGGGGATGGCATCAACCTGACACTGGCCTGGGCCTATGTGGGGATCCGCGTGGTGCATTCCCTGTTGCAGGCATTGATCAACAAGATCGAACTGCGTTTTGTGCTGTTTGCCCTGTCTTCTCTGGCATTGATCGGGCTCACCGTCAACGCGATGCGCGCCGTGTTCTGATGGCGTTTGATGCTGATCTGGCGCAGCGGGTCCGCGAAGGTCTGCTGGCCGTCAGTGGCGCCCTGCCCGATGAAAAGCGCATGTTCGGCGGCCTCTGTTTCATGATCGCCGGCAACATGTGCTGCGGCATTCTGGGTGACCGCCTGATGGCCCGGGTCGGGCCGCAGGCCCATGAAAGGCTGTCCGTTGAGCCTGGCGCCGGCGAAATGGATTTCACCGGCCGGCGCATGAAGGGCATGCTGATGATTGACGCGGAGACGGTAGCCGAGGAGGCTGCGCTACAACGCTGGCTGACTCACTGTTTTGCCTTCGTGCGCACCCTGCCCGCCAAATAACTGCCTGGAATTGCCATGCTGCAAATCGGGATTGTGATCTACGATGACGCCGAGGTGCTGGATTTTGCCGGCCCCTACGAAGTGTTTGCCACCGCCGCCCGGCTCTGTGATGCCCCGCCCTGGCAGGTGTCGCTGATCAGCGAACGCCATCAGGTGATGGCCCGTGGCGGCTTTGCGGTGCAAAGTCACTTTACTCTCGCGGATCACCCGCCGCTGGACGTATTAGTGGTCAGCGGCGGGGTACATACCGCTGCCATGGAAAACCCCGTGTTGCTGGCAGCCTTGCGCGAGGCCGGCGACGGCGCCCGCTGGGTCACATCGGTCTGTACGGGGGCCTTTCTGCTGGCCCGGGCTGGCCTGCTCACCCGCCATCGGGTAACCACCCACTGGGAAGATATCGCTGACCTGCGCCATGGTTTCCCGGCGCTGGATGTGCAGGAAAAAATCCGCTGGGTAGAGGATGGCAATCGTCTCACCTCGGCGGGTATTTCCGCCGGTATCGATATGAGCCTGCATCTGGTGGAAAGACTGCATGGCCGGGAGTTGGCGGACAAGACGGCCCGGCAGATGGATTATGCCTGGCAGCGGTGACGGCTTGGCTCGCCACCCTGACAAACCGGTCGGGTAATTTAACGGTACCGCCGGCTGTACGCCCAATACACGCCGGCCAGGGAGACGGCCAGGGTGGCCGGGGCCAACAGGGCGGTGAAATGCAGCAACCGGAACAGCCAGGTGCCGACCACGCCGCCACAGACGAAGCCGCCAATCAGCAAGACGAACAGCAACAGCCGGCGGCCGTTGAGGGGAATGCCACGCAGGCGGTTGCCGAGCATGATGCCCAGATCGGTGAAGATCCCGGACAGGTGCGTGGTACGGATAATGGAACCGCTGTAGGTGGTCACCATGGCGTTCTGCAGGCCGCAGGCCATGGACGCCAGATAGATGCCCAGATCACTGCCCTGTTGCAGAGACAACATGGCCATGACCAGCAGAGCCGCTTCGATCAGCAATGAGAACCCGTAATGGCGGCCCAGCTTCAGGGCAGTACTGGTGATCAGTACGCCGCTAAGGGCGGCGCCGGCGAGAAAGCTCAGCAGGGTGAACAGCAGGTGCAGGGCCACGGACAGATCAAGATCCGCCAATGCCAGGCCCAGCAGCGAGGAGGTGCCGGTAAGGTGTGATACGGATTGGTGGCTGAATCCCAGCAGGCCCACGGCATTGACGCTACCGGCCAGAAAAGCGAGCAGGAAAGCCCCGACTTCCACCCAGGGCGGTAAACGTGTTAGCAAGGCATCCCCCGATGTTGCCGGTGATCAAGCCCGCAGTGTAGCACGCAGCGCGGAGTCGGGGGCGTGGTGTCTTCCGCTTCCGCAGTCACTCTCGCTTACCCGCTAGTCAGTGACATTCTGGCGTGGATGCCCCGGCTGCTGCCGCTCTTCGTGATGCCAGCCGCGTTACTTTTTCTTGCTCTTCTTTTTGCCTTTTTTGCCGTCGCCTTTCTTGTCTTTCTTCTTGGATTTCTTGTCGCCCTTGTCAGTCTTGGGCTTGATCGGTTTCAGCTTTTTGTCTTTCTTTTTCGATTTTCCTTTCTTGTCATCTTTTTTGTTCTTGGACTTCTTGTTGTCTTTGGCGGGCTTGCTGGCAGTTGCGCCATCGGTGGCGGCGGCGGTAACGGTTTTGGCAGCTGGCTTGTTTGCCGTTGGCGTGGCGGGGTCGAACATGTCCAGGGCCACGGTGCGGAAACGGCGGAGGCAGTAGCGTACCTGGCCCAGTGACAACCCGGATGCTTCCGCCGCCTGTTGCTGGGTGTTCCCTTCATCCAGGGCCAGCAGGGCTTTGGCGCGGGGGCCGTTGGGTGCAGGCTGGTTGCTTTGGGTCTGGCAGAGCTTGCGCTGTTGCGCGGTCAGTAAGGAAGCGGTGGCCACGGATTGTCCCCTCAGTAAAGGTTGCGAGTAAAAGCCAAAAACTCACCTTAGGGACAAGCGTCCAATGTGGCAAAAAAACTTTTTGGCTGTCAAAAAAGTGAAACGATTCAGTCCCTTTTCTGCTGCCTTTCCATCATGTCGGCCTGCAGTATTTCAATCCAGTATCCGTCCGGATCCTTGATAAAGGCAAGGCCCTTCATTTTGCCGTCATCCGGTTTCTTGACGAAGGGGACGCCCAGGGTTTCGAAGCGCTCGGCGGCGGCATAAACATCGGGGACAGTAATACCGATATGGCCAAATCCCTGGGGCTGGTCATTGCCATTGTGGTAGGAAAAATCCGTATCCTTCTCGGTGCCCCAGTTATGGGTCAGCTCCAGCATGGCTTCACGGCCAAAGGTATAGGTAAGCCGTTTGGTATCGTCCTGCGGGACCTGACTGGCCTCTTCCTCATCCAGGTAGGCGAGGAAGTAGAGAGAGAATTGCATTGCCGGAAAGTCCAGCTTGCGCACCAGGCGCATCCCCAGCACACGGGTGTAGAAATCCAGGCTGACCTGGGGGTCCTTGATGCGCAGCATGGTCTGGTTGAACAGGTAATCGCGGGTGGCGTCGTCCGGGGTGTCACAGAGGCCGTCGGCCTGTTCGAAATGACGGGACATGGGGGCTCCTAATTGGCGTGGGCACAGGTATTTAAAGAATGTCGGGATGGTAGGGAGGGAATGCAAGCCTTGGGGGGTGAGTTGAAAGTTTAAAATTGAAAGTGAAAAGGCGCGAGATAGGGTGTTGGATTCTGCGCCGTTGTGCCCGCGAAGTGGTGTTGGGATAGGCAAGATTCAAGTTGCCAGTTTCAACGCGAGAAAGTCGTTCGCCGGCTGAGACGCCAAGGCCGCGAAGGGAGCCTGGCGGCTGCGGCGCGGGGCAAGCGGTCTCGATTACCGCTTTTACCCCGGTCGCGCTTTTCAACTTTGAACTTTTAACTTGCTCTTCAGGCCGGGGTTTTTTCCACGGTCTTGAGGACTTTCTGCAGGCCGGCCACGGCGCCACCGATGTCGCTGAGGCCCTGGGGCAGCAGCAGGGTGGTGGATTCCTTGGCGACTTTTTCGAAGGCGGCGACATATTGCTCGGCGATGCGCAGGCTTACCGCCTCTTCGCCACCCTCTTCCTTCACTGCCCGGGCGACCATGTTCAGACCTTTGGCCGTCGCCAGGGCGACCAGCTCGATCTGTTTGGCGCGACCTTCCGCCTCGTTGATCTGCTTCATCTTTTCACCTTCGGAGATATTGATCATCTCCTGCTTCTCACCTTCGGAGCGGTTGATCGCGGCCTGGCGGTCCCCCTCGGAACGGTTAATGGCGGCCTGGCGCTCACCCTCGGACTCGGCAACCACCGCGCGACGTTCCCGCTCGGCGCGAACCTGTTTCTCCATGGCATCCTTGATGGACACGGGCAGGTTGATGTCGGCCACTTCGTAGCGCAGTACCTTCACGCCCCAGGGCTGGGCCGCTTCGTCCACGGCGCGCACGACTTCCATGTTGATCTCGCCCCGTTCCTCGAAAGTCTTGTCCAGGTCGATCTTGCCGATCACGGAACGCAGGGTGGTCTGGGCCAGTTGCTGGGCAGCCATGACATAGTCATCCACACCGTAGCTGGCGGCCTTGGGATCAATGACCTGCAGGTACATGACGCCGTCGATGGAGACTTCGATGTTGTCCTTGGTGATACAGCTCTGACGCGGCACGTCCCGGACGATTTCCTTCTGGGAATGCTTGTAGGCAACCCGGTCGATAAAGGGCATCAGAAAATGCAGGCCCGCCTCCAGGGAGGTCTGATACCTGCCCAGCCTCTCCACCACATACACCTGCCGCTGTGGCACGATGCGGATGACCATGAAGAGCAGAACGATAACGCCGAGGGCGATAAGAGCGGAAATGATTAAACCTGCCATGGAGAGAGTTCCTTGTTATTGGGAGCGAATTGAGAGGAATACGGGTTGGCCACAGGGCTTATTCAGCCGGCGTCTGTGGTCCAGGTGTCCAGGGCTCTACGGTGAGCCAGAGGCCGTCGTGTTGGGTGATGCGCACCATGTCACCCGGATGCAGGGGATGAGCGCACTGGGCCTGCCAGCGGGCGCCCCGATAGGACACGGTGCCCACGCCGTTGCTGAACGCCTCTGCGACGGTGGCCCTGGCACCGACCAGGCCGGCACTGTCTTCTTCGCCTTGCCGTTGCCGTTCGGTACCCATCAGTTTGTCGTTGATGACACGACGCACGAAGACCAGCAGCAGCAGGCTGGTCATTGCGAAAAGGGTCAGTTCCCAGGCGGTATCATCCAGCAGCCCAAGAAACTTCAGGCAGCCCACCAGCAAGGCGGCAATACCAAAGAAAATCACCACCAGCCCGGAGACGGCAAATTCCGCAATGACCAGGGCCAGCCCGGCGATAATCCAGTAACTGTATTCCGGCAGATCCATTTCTGAGCCCCTGTCGCGTGTGCATTATTTTGATGAACTAAGATAGCACGGAAGCGCTCGGCTGTAGGAGCGTCGCTGGCGGCGCGATCACACACTTTCTATCGCGAGTGCAATCTTTACAGGTTCGGTTATCGCGCCGCCAGCGACGCTCCTACATGAAGTCAAAGATCAATGAAGGCAGAGTTCAGTGCTGATGCCCGCCCACGCCATGGGCATGCTTGTGGGCTTTTTCTTCGTCGCTGGCGTCGCGGATGTCGGTGATTTGCACCACAAAACGCAGGGACTGGCCGGCCAGGGGGTGGTTGGCGTCCACATCCACGGTTTTCAGGCCCACCTTGAGCACGGTGAGCATGCGCGGGCCCTCGTCGGTGGACACCGTGACCACCTTGCCGGGGGTGAGTTTGCCGGCGTGTTTCAGGTATTTGCGGGAAATACGCTGGAACAGGGTGTTGTCGTATTCCCCGTAGCCCTCTTCCGGGCTCAGAGTCACATCCACCTCATCGCCGACAGCCTTGCCAGTGAGGGCGTTTTCCAGCCCCTTGATGATGTTGTTATAGCCGTGCAGGTACGCCATGGGCTCGCCGGTTTCCCGGGAGTTTTCAATTTCGCTGCCGTCGTCGGCGTTGAACAGGCTGTAATGCAGGGTAACGACCTTGCCGTCTTCGATGGTCATGCATGCTCCGGTTGTCAGGCGATGGGAATGGGGGGCAATTGTGGCGTCTTCCCCGCTGCCGGGCAATTATCTCAGTCGTTATGGTTGCCGGGGAGCATGCGTTTCAGGGTGGCGTCCCCGTCGATGAAGTGATGCCACAGGGCGCCAGCAACATGGAGGGCGATCAGGACCAGCAATACGGTCCACAGCACTTCCTTGTGGATGAAGGCAATCTGCTTGGCCAGGTCGGTATTGATCTCTGTCAGCTGGGGGACGCTGAACATGCCGAAGATTTCGATGGTCTTGCCGGCAAACTGGCGCATGGCAAAGCCGCCGAGCGGCATGGCAAGCAACACAGAATACAGCAGGACATGGACAAGACGGGATAGCTGGCGCTGCCAGGCGGCGCCCACAGGTGCCGGGCGTGGGTATAAGGTGCGGGCATACAGTCGAACCAGCACAACGACCAGGATCGTCAATCCCAGGGAAAAGTGCAGCATCTTCCACCATTCCCGCATGGGGTCTCCCTTTGCGTAGAACTCGTGGAGTTCTACCGCTCCCCAGACCATCACCAGCAGCAAGACCACCAGCCAGTGGAGGCCTTTGTGCAATCCATGCCAGTTTGTCGGTGTTGTTTTCATGGTGTTCTCCCGTTTCCAGTAACCGCAGTATGGCGGGTAAAGATTAATCCTGGCTTAACGGGGATTCACTGATCCGGGTCAGTGTCCGGGTGCAGGCCCAGACTCTTGCGGTCCTCGCCTTGTGCGATGCGGCCCAGTATCTCCCGGGATTGCCGGTACCAGCGCCGTCGCCCATTTGGCCCCCATTTGAAGCGTTTGTAGGTCCACTGGTACTGGGCCAGGTTGCGATCAATGCAGCGCTGGAGACCGGCGTTCATGGCGGTAAGGATTTCCATGCAATCGCAGGCCTGTTCGATCTCCGGTGCCGCTTCGAAGTGCAGATGGATGTCTTTGACGCCGCCCTGACCGCGGATGCAGGACACGATGAACACGTGGGGCCGGTAGCGTTGCACCAGCTTGTCGATCAGTGCGGGTGTGGGCACCTCATAGCCAAAGAACGGCACGCAGGGATTACTGCGGTTGCCCGGGTTATGGTCGGAGAGAATCCCCAGGGTGCCGCCGGCTTTCATGGCCGCCAGGGCCTGTTTCACGCCCTGGCTGTTGGTGGGGATCAGTACCGAGCCGGTGCGTTCCCGGGCGGCCTTGACCATGGCGTCCATCAGGGTGGCGGGATGGGGCTGGTACATGATCAGGGTCCGGTCACGGTTGCCCTTGTCGCCCACATACAGATTACTGATCTCCCAGCTGCCCTGGTGCAGGGACAACATGAGTACCGGCCGCTCACTGGCGCAGGCATCCAGAAAGGCCTGTTCGCCGTGGATATGGGTGATGCGGGACAGGGTTTCTTCTACCGGGCGGTGCCAGACATGGCTGAATTCGGTGAGCGTACGGCCCAGTTCCGCCATGCTCTGGCGGCCAATGCGCTTGGCGTCGGCCAGGGTCATGTCCGGATGGGTGGCCAGCAGATTGATCAGAACGACCCGGTAGGCGCTGGCGTAACGTAGCGGTAACAGGGTGATCAGGGTGGCAATCGTGGCCCCGAAGGCGGTGACCAGTGGCAGCGGTAACCAGGCAAGCAGACGGACCACCAGCCAAAGGCGGCGGCCCTGGTATTGTTTACTCATGACGGCAATTCAATTGTCAGGGTCTCGCCATGCTGCGGGACCCGAAATGTCTCGGTATCGATCTGTTGTTCTTCCAGCGCCCGGGCCAGGGCCCGGGGCGGCGCGTCCATGGGCTCGTCGGTGAGCACGAAGGTGCCCCAGTGCATGGCAACCGACTGGCGGGCGCGAATCTCCCGGTGAATTGTAACCGCTTCCGCCGGGTTTATGTGTACTGGCGACATAAACCAGCGGGGTTCATAGGCTCCAATGGGTAACAGGGCCAGATCAACGGGGCCGAAAATGTCGCCAATTTCGCCGAATAACGGGGCATAGCCGGTATCGCCGGCGAAATAGAGGCTGAAATCCGGAAAGTTCAGCCGCCAGCTGCACCACAGGGTCCGGTTGTGGTCGCCGGGTCCGCGGCCACTGAAGTGTTGGGCGGGCAGACAGAAGGCTTCCACCTGGCCATGGTATTCGCTTTGCCACCAGCCCAGTTCGATGATGCGTTCCACGCCCAGGTTGCGCAGCCAGGATGCGACGCCGGTGGGAACGAACCAGAGAATCTCCCGGCCAAAGCGGGCCTGCAGCTGCTTGACGGAGGCCCGGTCCAGGTGGTCGTAGTGGTTATGGGACACCAGCACCGCATTGATGGCTGGCAGGTCGTCGATGGTGATCGCCGGGGGGACCGCCCGTTTCGGCCCGGCAAAAGGCAGTGGCGAGCAGCGTTCAGAGAAAACCGGATCGGTGATCAGGTTCCAGCCCCGGTGCTGGAACAGGAAAGTGGAATGGCCAATCCAGGTGAGCTGGGGATGTGACCCCGGGTTGGCCAGTCGTCGGGCATCCGGTTGCTGGAGCGGGAAGGATTGGCGGCGGGGAAAGCGGCCCCGGGTATCCCATTGCCAGCGCAGGAAGGCACCCAGGCCATGGCGGGGGGTGGCGAAGCGATTGCGATACACCCCGGATCGGGTGGGTTCCTCTGCCGCCAGGGCTGCCAGCCGTTCCCGATCGATCATGCGCCGTCCCGCAGCCCTGCCACGGCGCCTTCGATGGCATCCAGATCGGGAATCACCGCCAGGTCGCCGCCCACCTGAATATACATGGCCTCCGCAGGGCCGGTATCCACCGGCTCTTCCACCGGATCGTCCTTGGCCACTTTCATCATCCGCGGAATCCCCTGCACGATGACCGCGTAGAAGGTGCTTTTGCCGGCCACGGTGTTGAGGACGGCGATACGGGCATCCTGGCCGATGGTGATCTGCCCGGATTCGTTAAGCTTCTCGAAGGACAGCAGCGGTATGTTCTGGTCCCGCCAGCTCAGCCAGCCCAGCAGCCACTCAGGCCCATGGCCGGGCCGGTCCGGCTGGCGCAGGGGAATGATTTCAGCGACCACGATGTTGGGCACCAGCCAGGGGCGCCCCTGCATGGGGATCAGCAGGCTGGAAATATCGGATGGCAAGCTGCTCATGGTTGACCTCTGAGTGACGTTTCAAGTGGCAAGTTGCAAGTTTGCGGGTCCGCGAAAGGCTGACTGAAACCGGGCCGGCCCTGCCGGTAGCGGTGGGCAGGTGTCATGCCAAGGCTGCGGCGGTGGTTGGGTAAACCCCGGGCCCCGCGTTGCCATTTCCCGCGTGGCAATGTGAAACCGGCAACGTGTTCCTTCATGCAGACTTTAATTCTCTTCTTAACCGTTCCACCAGCTGCAGCGCAAGCTGCTCCGGTGATCCGCTGAAGCTGACACAGCCGGTCTCGCGGACGGAATCGGGCTGGCTGCTGACCGCACAGGTATCGGCGCTCTGTGCCCACACCGGGCAACCGCTGGCGGCCAGCCGCGGCGCAGCGATGGCGCCATCGTTCCCCATACCGGAAAACAGGATGGCGCCGCAGGCGTTGCCGAAGCCCTCGCTGACATGCTGTATCACCTGATCGATGGAGGGCGCGTAGGGGCCCTCCCAGGCCTGGCCCGTGGACTGGATGCGACCGTCGTGGCGGAACTTGACCGCATAATCCACCGGGGCAATGGCCAGTTCCCCGTGCCGCAGGGCACTGCCGTCCACGCCCACTTTGCAATCAATATTGTTGTCCCGGCCCAGGACTCCGCACAGGGTGTCCAGAAAGCTGCCATCAATATGCTGGGCCAGCACGAAGGCCACCGGCAGATTGGCCGGCAGGCAATCAAGAAACAGTTTTACCGCCGCCGGCCCGCCCAGGCTGGCTCCCAACACCCAGACCCGTCGGGGCCGGTCGCCCGGGCGAATGGTTTCAAATTCCCGGGGGGTGGGGATTTTTACGGTTGGTGGCCGTTGCGGGATCACGTCCAGACGTTCTTCCACCGCCGGTTTGCCGATGAAGTCCACCAGCTTGGTCACCAGCCGCCGTTCCCATTTCGGGTAGCGGGCATCGGTGCGGGCCGGTGCCTGACCATCGCAGAACAGAATCGGCGCGGCGGCCTCTTCCAGCAGATTATCCAGAAAGCTCTGCCAGCGATCTTCGCTGGACAGGTCCACCACCCACAGGTCCAGCGCGCCTTCCGCCAGCCAGCGTTGTTCCAGGGCTTCCGGGTCCGTGTTGACCACCACCTGATACCCCTGGGCCTTCACAGCGCTGGATAGCAGGTGGCCCTGCAATGTGCTGTCGGCAATCACGCCGACCCGGCCCGGGGCGGTCATTCGTCACCGGTTTCCTGCAATTCGCCCAGCAGTTCGCGAATGGTGGAGAGCAGTTCGTTCTCCTGGAACGGTTTGCCCATGTAGCAGTTCACGCCAATATCGAAGGCCCGCTCGCGGTGTTTTTCGCCGGTGCGCGAGGTGATCATGATGATCGGCACGTCCTTCAGGCGGCTGTCGTGGCGCACATGGGTGGCCACTTCAAAGCCGTCCATGCGTGGCATTTCGATATCCAGCAGCATCACATCCGGGCGGATGTCTTCCAGCTTGGCGATGGCATCCATGCCGTCCTTGGCGGTGACCACCTCGTAGCCGTTCCGCTCCAGCAGACGGGTGGTGACCTTGCGCACGGTGACCGAGTCATCGGTGACCATGACCAACGGAGTATCGCGTCTGGTGTCGGTGTCCTGGTCGTCTTGCTCAACCGGTTCCTGAGGCAGTACCGGAATATCGGCGACACCCATTGCCGGCACCTGCACGTGGGCGGCACGGATCAGCGAGTGGATATCGAGAATGATCACCACGGAGCCATCACCGAGGATGGTGGCGCCGCTGATACCGGCCACCGAGGCCAGCTGCGGACCAACGGATTTCACGACCACTTCCCGGGAACCCACCAGGTTGTCCACCACGATGGCCACGGTGTGCTCGGTGCTGCGGATCAGCAGTACCGGCATGGGAGTGGTGTGATTGTCCAGATGCGGGCTGCGGGTGCCATGGACGAAGTTGCCCAGGTATTGCAGTTCATAGTCCTGGCCCACATAGGTGTAGACCGGGTTGTCTTCTTCGAAGTAATGCTGCAGTTCGAAGGGGCTGATGCGCACGATACCTTCGATCTGGTTCAACGGGATGGCGTAGGTATCTTCGGCGGCTTTCACCATCAGGGCCCGGTTCATGGCCAGGGTGAACGGCAGGCGGATGATAAAGCGGGTGCCCTGCCCCTTGTGGGAATCGATGGTCACCGAGCCGCCCATCTGTTTGATTTCGCTGGCCACCACGTCCATGCCCACGCCGCGCCCGGAAATCTGGGTGACGGCGGCGGCGGTGGAGAAACCGGCGTGGAAAATAAACTGCTGGATTTCCTGCTCGGAGAGCTGGGCATCCGGGGCGATCAGGCCACGCTCCACGGCTTTACGGCGTACCGCATCCGTGTCGATCCCCTTGCCGTCGTCGGACAGGGTGATCACCACCTCGCCGCCTTCCCGGCCCAGTTCCAGATTGATGCGGCCCGTGTCGGCCTTGCCGGCACTCTGGCGGCCTTCCCGGGTTTCGATACCGTGGTCCACCGCGTTACGCAGCATGTGCTCCAGGGGCGCGACCACGCGCTCCATCAGGGAGCGGTCCAGTTCCCCTTCCGGATTGAGCACATCGAAATCCACCCGCTTGCCCACTTCGCCGGAGATCTGCCGGACGATGCGACGCAGGCGGGGCACCAGGCGGCTGAAGGGCACCATGCGAGTGCGCATCAGTTTTTCCTGCAGCTCGGTGTTAATTCGTGATTGCTGCAGCAGCAGGGTTTCCGTGTCCTTGGTGCGGTCCAGCAGAGTGTTCTTCAGATCGAGCAAGTCCGAGGCGGATTCCGACAGCTGCTTGGTGATCTGGTGCAGCTCGGAGTACTGGTCCATTTCCAGGGGGTCGAAATCCTCGTCGATTTCGCCCCGGTCCACGCCCTTCTGGTAGTTGGACATGATCTGCGCTTCGGTTTCCGAATCCAGCCGTCGCAGCTGTTCATAGAGACGCTGAACCGTGTTGCCCATTTCCTCAACGTTGAAGGTGAACTCGGAAATCCCCTGCTCTACCCGACCGCGGTTAATGGAGGTTTCCCCGGCCAGGTTCACCAGGGCTTCCAGCACGTCGGCCCCCACCCGCACCATTTCCTGGGGCTGGGCCTGGTTCTGGCGCTGGCGACGATCATCCTGTTTGGGCTGCTGCGGTTGTGGCGCGCTGTCCGCCGCCGGTGCCAGTGTGGTGCCGGTCTCCTGGGCGGGAGAAGGGGAATGGCGCCGGGCACTGCGGGCCACGGATTCCATGCCGCGGACAATCTGGTCATACCAGTTGACCATGGGCTGGAAGTCTTCCTGGGTGGGCGCTTCGCGGCGTTTTTCCAGTTCCAGCAGATAGGTTTCGAAATCGTGGCTGATGTCGCCCAGGGGTTTCAGGCCGGCCAGTCGGGCACCGCCCTTGAGGGTGTGCAGGGCGCGTTTGAGATCGTCGGTGAAATCCTGGCTCTCCGGATGGTCTTTCCAGGAGGTCAGGCAGGCGTCAATGATCTCTGCCAGTTCATCGGATTCTTCCAGGAAAATTTCCAGGATTTCCGGGTCGCTGTCGGATTCCCAGTCGCTGTATTCATTGTCGTCGGGTTCACTGGCCGGGGCGGTCGTCTCCGTGGCTGCCGCGGGCGCAGGATCTGCCGGTGTGCTGGTGGCCAGGGTGGGCAGGCTGAAGCCGGCCGGGTCGGCCACGTAGTCGTGGATGGCCTGAATCAGCAGGTCGCCCTGGGGAATCGGCTCGCCAGCCTTGAGCGCCTCGACCATTTCCGCGAGCTTGTCGTGGCAGCGATGCAACAGATCCAGCAGGGTTGTTTCAACAGCCAGACGGCTCTGGGCCAGCCCCTCGTACAGGGTTTCCAGTTCATGGCCCAGATCGCCCAGCTCCCGGACTTCGGCCATGCGGGCACCCCCCTTGAGGGTGTGCAGGTCCCGTTGCAGTGACTGCAGTTCGATCAGGTTGTCCTGCTCGCTGATCCACTGTTCCAGGCTGCTGCCGGCGGACTCCAGAATTTCATCCGCTTCTTCCAGAAAGATTTCCACCAGCTCCGGGTCACGCTCCGGTTGAGGGGGCGCCGGCATGCTGGGCGCGTCCTCAAACGCAACGGGCGCGGGACCGGTGTCTGCAGCAAAATCGGAAGGCGTGTGGTCAGCAAGGTCGTCATTGTCCGGGGAGGTAACAACGGTGCCCGGGATGTCGGCAGCCGTCGTGTCGCCACGCAGGAAGGCCTGGATGGCACTGACCAGTTCCGGTGCGCTGTCGGGGGTGCGGCCGGCGCGCAGGCCGTCGATCATGTCGGCGAGCCGGTCATGGCAGCGATGCAGCAGGGCAAACAGGGCCGGATCCGCCTCTAGCTGGCCGGTATTGAAGGCTTCGTAAAGGTTTTCCAGTTCGTGGGCCAGGTCTCCCACCGGCGCCACGGCGGCCATGCGGGCGCCGCCCTTGAGCGTGTGCAGGTCCCGCTGCAGGCCATCCACATTGCTGGCATCGCCCTCTTCCCACTGATCCAGGGTGTGGCTGGCGGATTCCAGAATTTCTTCGGCCTCTTCCAGGAACAGGCTGACCAGCTCCGGATCCATATGGGCCTGATATTCATTGCTGTCGGCCCAGCTCTGGGTATCCGCATCGCTGTCCGCTTTCGGGGTGTCGGCAGTGTGATCAGAGAAGGCGTCATCCCACTGTGGCGCACGAGTGCCGGAGCCGGGGCCATCGTCGTCCGGGCCGCTGCTTTCTGCCAGTTCGTGCAGGGCATCCACCAGTCCCAGTTCCGGGCGCACGGTCTGGCCGGCAGCCAGGCAGTCCATCATGTTGACCAGGGCATCCTGGCCTTCGCCGGCCAGGGACAACATCTGTTCGCTGTACGCCAGCCGGCCGGATTCCACGGCGCTGTAGCAGGCCGCCAGGCCCGCAGCCAGGGCATGAATTTCGCCAAGCCCGGCGGTGGTGGCGCTGTTGGAGAGCAGTTGCAGCTCGTCGCGCAGTTTCACCAGCTCTTCGGTCTGCTCCGGATTCTTGGACCACTGCTCAAGCAGTTGCTCCGCATCCACGATCAGGTCCATGCCTTCGGACAGGAAGACGGAAAGGATGTGCGGGTCCGGGCCGGAATCCCGTTGTTCGGCCAGTCCGTCCCGTTGTTGCTGCAGGGCGGCAATCAGGGCATCAGCACCGGGCAGGTGGGCCTGGTCGAGTTGTTCCAGGTTGTCGCGCACCAGTTGGTGGGCCTGGCGCAGCAGTTCGGCCTGCTGGCTGCTGGCCCGGCGGTTACTGCTGATCAGGTCGCGCACCAGTTTCTCGGCCGGCTCGGCCACTTCCGCCACCGCTTCGATTTCTGCCATGCGGGCACTGCCCTTGAGGGTGTGCAGGGCACGGTGAACGCTGTCGTCCAGGCTGTGCTCGGACAGGTCCGGGTCCACGGTCTGCAGCCACTCCTCAATCAATGCCAGATTGCGAAGGGCTTCGCTGGCAAAGATTTCCAGCAGTACCGGGTCCGAGCCTTCCTCGCTGGCGCTCTCTGCCGGAAGGTCATCGCCGTCACTCATGTCCGGAATGTCGGCCAGGCTGTCAATTTCGCTGTCGCTGCTGGCGTCCGTGTCGAGCGGCTGGGCGGGTGCGTCCGTTTGCGGGGCGTCGGCCTCGGGCAGGTTGAACTCGATGATGCCATCATCTGACGCATCGTCGCTTTCCCAATCAAGCGTCGTGTCATCGTCGCTGGCGTCGTTGAAGGCGGCCAGATCTTCCACGGACAGGCTGTCGCCGTGGTCATCGCTGCGGTCCGTGAACCCGTCACTGTCTGCGGGCAGGGTCAGTTCCAGGGTGTCGTCGTCCTGGTCGACGGTGTCAGCGCTGTCCGCAGGGAGGGTGTCGCTACCGGTCTGGCCCGCGATAGCCGGTACCTGATCGATCTGTCCACCGGCGGCCAGGGTATCGGCGGCGTCGGCCAGGGGCTGCACATCGAACGGATCCGGTTGTCGCTGGGTAAAGGCATCCACCAGGGCGGGTACCCGGTTGCGGACTTCCTGCACCAGATCAATGAGTACGGCGGTGGGCTCAATGGTGCGGTCAATCACCCGGTTGAGCATGTTTTCCACGGACCAGCCCAGCTCACCCACGGTACTGGCACCGACCATTCGGCCGGAGCCTTTCAGGGTATGGAAGGCGCGCCGGAATTCCACCAGGGACTCTTCATCGCTGGTGTTGGCGGCCCAGCGGGGAAAATACTGGTCCAGGGCTTCCAGCACTTCGCCCACTTCTTCCTGGAAAATCTCGATGATTTCATCATCGATCAGATTGTCATCGTCTTCATCCGCCAGGTTTTCGGTGGTCTCCGATGCTTCTGGCTCCGCGCTGTCCGTGTCCTGACCAGTGGGCGCCAGGCCGGTAATCTCGAGAGTCGGGTCGTCCTGGTCATCCGCGGTGTCCCAGGTCACTTCGGCGGGATCGTTGAAGGCCGGCTCCAGGGAAATGTCCGACTCCGGATACTCCTCGGTGTGGTCGTCGCTGTCGCCGATCTGGCCAGTGGCATCGCTGTCGATCTGCACGTCGGCGTCCAGCTCGATGCGTTCCACTTCCACCGGGTCATCGCCGAAGCCGCTGCCCTGATCCAGGGGATAACCGAGCGCGTCCACACTGGCGCGGGCCAGCTGCAGGATATCGTCGGTGGTTTCCGGATCGTCGCTGAGACGTTCCAGGTAGTACTCCACCGAGGTGATGGCATCCGCCAGAGTGTCCATGCTGCGCCAGTCCGGCTTGGGCTGGTCCGCATCAAGCAGTTTTTCCTGAATGAACTGCACGCACTGGCGCAATATCAGTGCCGGCTTGTTGAGCTGGATCACTTCCAGGCCGCCGCGCACGGCACTGAGTCGTTCCGGTACCGGGTGAAGATGTTCCGGGTTCCACTGGGACGCAATGAATTCGACGATACCGTCCTTGGCCTCTTCCAGGCCGGCTCGGCATTCGCGCAGTACCGCTTCCATGGCCTGGCCCACGTGGCCGGGCACGTCGTTCTGATCACCGTTATAGGATTTGCCGCGGCGGTCGCCGCCGCTGATACCGGCCAGGGTCGCTTCCACATAAAGCAGGGCGCCGGCGATATCCATCAGGGTTTCGCGTTCCGCAGGGCGTTTACCGGCAACAATGTCCTCTACCGCGTGGAGCTGTTCTTCCACCAGGGTGCGTGGCTGGCCCAGGCCCAGTACGGCCACGGTGTCGGCCACCTGTTTCAGGGTCACGGTCTGTGGATGCAGCTTGCTGGCATCGCTTTCGCCGTTATGGACGAAGGCTTCCAGGGCGTCCTTGACGGTGGTGATCTCTTCGGAAAGCGCCTTCACCACGGAATTCATGGCTTCGGCATCCGGGCCGGTCATGCGGGCCCGTTCCGCGTTGATCAGGTCATCGGAGGGCAAGGCATCGTCAAGACGGAAACGGGCTTTCACGTCTCGGATTCGCGGGCTGTCCGCGTCCGCCTTGGCCACGTAGTACAGCAGGTTCTTGAGCAGTTCCGTGGGCGCCGGACGATTCAGGCTGGCCGCGCCGTCGCTGACCAGTTCACGCAGGTTGCGGTCCACGTGGCCCAGCATCAGTTTTACCGAGGTGCCCAGGACAATGGCGTCTTCGGAGAGCCCTTCCACCAGGGCATTGCTGATGCTCCACAGGGGAGCGCGAGGGGCGTCGCCGGTGATCTGCTCCAGCTTGGTGAAGACCTTGGCCATGTAGCCCAGGTTCTCGCCCATATTGTCATTGCGCAGCACACCGAGCAGGGCGATCTGGAACATCTGGCGGATTTTCTTGGCCAGCTGGATAAAGCGCGGGTCGTTGAGCAGGTCTTCGGGGATCTGGCCGCGGCCGGTGGCATCGGTGAGATCCGGTTTGAACAGGGCGGTTTCCGACAGCAGCGGTTCGCCACGGGCGGCTCGCAGATCATTGAGCAGGGGCAGGAGTACCACCGGCAGGTCGCGCCGGTTGCTGGCTACTCTATCGAGATAAGGCGGCAGCTGCAGGATGGCCCGCATCAGGGTTTCCTGGCCATCTCCCACGTTGCCGACCCGGGCTTCCAGCAGCGCCTGAGCCAGCTTTTCCATTTCTTCGGCGAGCAGAGCAGCACCGTAGAACTCCACCATTTGCAGGGTGCCGTACACCTGGTGCAGATGGGCCTGGCAAAAACGCATGCGGGTGGCGTCGTCCGGGGTATCCACGAACGCTTCCAGTGCCTGCTGCGCCTGGTTCAGGGTTTCCTGGATCTCCCCGCGAACCCAGTCCAGAGCCAGATAGTCGTGACGGTCACTCATGACGTCTCCTGTCATACTCAAACCTGCCGTCACTGCGGGCAGGTTTTTTATTATCTACAGCGCTTATCGACAGCGCCGAAAAGCCAGCGTATCGGCGAAATGTATGCGTTCCAGATCCGGATGCTGCCAGTCGGTCACTTCCCCGGGACCGAGTACCAGAATGCCACCGGGCGCCAGCCGTTCCGCCAGTCGGTTGACGATCTGACGTTTCCGCCAGCGGCGGAAGTAAATCAGCATGTTCTGACAGAAAATCAGATCCATGTCGTTCATTGGCGCAGTGCTCAGATCCAGCACGTTGAGCCGCGCAAAACAGATGCGTTCGCGCAGCACGGGCGCCACGGCCAGGGTCTGTTCGTTGCCGCTGGGCTGGAAATATTTCTCCCGCAATTGCGGGTCCACCTGCAGTACCCGGCGCGCGGGATATTCCCCTTTGCGGGCCTTGGCCAGGGTGGGCAGGCTGATATCGGTGGCGGTGATGCCGTAGAACAGTTTGCGATCCGTGTCGTTCAGCTGCTCATTGATCATCATGGCGAGGGAGTAGGCTTCCTCGCCGGTGGAGCACCCCACGCTCCACACATCCAGGTTGGCGCCGTCCGGCTGTTCTGCCTTGAAGCGCTGCACGAATTCTTCCACCAGAGCGTAGGAGCTCGGGTGGCGAAAAAAACTGGTTTCCTGAACCGTGAGCCGGTCCACCAGTACCGACCATTCCATGGCCCGGGATTCGGTGGAGCCCACCATCAGGTGTTCGTAATAGGTGTTGTAGTCCTCGATGCCCAGCTCTCGCATGCGAATGCTCAAGCTGGTTTCGAGAAAGGTCTTGCGCTCGTTGGACAGGGTCATGCCGGTGCGCTCTTCGAGCAGCGCCTGCCATAGCTGGAACTGCTCCGCATCCATGGCGGGCGTGCTTTTGATCGACCAGCGGTCTGTCACGGCAGCACCCATAGCATCACCCCGCTAACCGGCGCGAGCCGGATCAGGAGTGCTCCGGCAGGCGGAAGCCGGCAACGGAATTACGCATCTCCTGCGCCATCTCGGCCAGGTTACCAATGGACCGCGCAGTGGCGGTGGTACCGGCGGAGGTCTGCGAGGTAATTTCCTGGATCACGTTCATGGTGTTGGAAATGTGACCCGCGGAGGCGGCCTGCTGGCGCGCCGCGTTGGAAATGTTCTGGATCAGGTCCGCCAGGGTTTTCGATACGTTCTCAATTTCTTCCAGTGCCACACCAGCGTCCTGCGCCAGGCGGGCCCCTTTTACCACCTCGGCGGTGGTGGCTTCCATGGAGATTACCGCTTCGTTGGTATCGGTCTGAATGGTTTTTACCAGGGTTTCAATCTGCTTGGTCGCAGCAGCGGAACGTTCCGCCAGTCGCTGTACCTCATCCGCTACCACCGCGAAGCCCCGGCCGGCTTCACCGGCCATGGATGCCTGAATGGCAGCGTTCAATGCGAGGATGTTGGTCTGGTCGGCGATGTCGTTAATCAGGGATACGATGTCACCAATCTCCTGGGAAGACTCACCGAGACGCTTGATCCGTTTGGAGGTTTCCTGAATCTGTTCGCGGATGGTGTCCATGCCGTGGATGGTCGCCTGTACCACTTCGGCGCCCTTGTTGGCGATGGCTACCGCCCGTTCCGCTACCGCGGCGGATTCGGCGGCGTTGGCGGATACCTGGTCAATGGAGACCGCCATTTCGTTCACCGCGGCAGAGGCCCCGGCAATTTCCTGGGCCTGGTGCTCGGAGGCCTCGGCCAGATGCATAGCCGTGGACTGGGTTTCCTGGGCCGCAGAGGCCACCTGTACCGCCGAGTTGTTGATCGTTTGTACCAGGCTGCGCAGCTGGTCAATGGAGTAGTTGATGGAGTCAGCGATGGCCCCGGTGAAGTCCTCGGTTACCGTAGCCTGTACGGTCAGGTCACCATCCGCCAGGTCGCCCAGTTCGTCGAGCAGACGCAGAATCGCCGCCTGGTTACGCTGGTTTTCGCTTTCCAGTTCGTCCTTCAGTGCGGCCGCCTGACGGTTACGTTGCGCCATGATCAGGAAGAACAGCAGCACCGCGATGGCGGCAGAAAGGCCACCGAGTGTCACGGACGGGAAGAAGGTGTTGGTGGAGCCTTCGAATTGGGTGTTGAGGTTGCTGGATTCCTGCAGCAGATCCTGGGAACGGCGGAAAATGGTGTCGGCCGCGTTACGTACCTGGAACAGTTCGGGAGCAGTTTCCAGAATTTCGTCCACGGACTGGTTAACGAATTCGTCGAACAGGTCAGCAATTTCAGCCAGGTAATCCAAGGCATCCGGGTCGTTCACCTGGTCAATGCCCATGGCGTCGTCGCCTTCGATCATGCCATTCATGACCCGACCGAACAGGCTGGCGTCACGACCGAAAGCATCCGCTGCGATCACCGCGCCATCGCCCCCTTCCAGTACCTTGGAGATGGAGCTGAGAATCCGTTCTGCGAGCAGGGACTGACGTTGGGCAAACGCGATCTGATCCGGCTCGGCACCGGTGGCAACCAGGATCTCTACCACGCCTTCGTATTCCGCTTGCAGGGAAGGAATGGTCTGGGCCAGGGTATCTGCCACTTCGTGCAGATCCAGAACCGTATCTTCCCCGCGCAGGATGGTGCCGGCGTTGCTGTTCACTTCGGACCACAGGCTACTCAGGCGTTCTTTCACCTCCGGGTTCTCGACCGGCTCGTCTTTCACATCATCCCAGGCAGACTGGAAGCTCTGTTGGGATTTGGCCAGCAGCTCGAAAGCGTCCGCGTTACCGGCAGCCGCTTCCAGGGCGTTCTTGGCGATTTGCTGGGAAATAACGCGCATTTCCGAGGCCAGGGTAATGTTTTCCTGGGCCTGGTTCGCCGTGGTGGCGGACAGCAGAAAGTTCACCACCGCCAGGACGATAAAGACGGCAAGCCCGATATACAGCGCGATATTCAGCGTGCTGCCTTCCGCGCCCCCCCGCAATTTGTCAAAGATTGCTCCCGAATTGAACTTCATAGTCTGGCTCCTGGCCTGGCGTTCGCTCTTCTTATGTACCCCAAATGCTTGTCTGCGGATCAGCCGGTGCGGGCGACCTGCATAAAGCGTGGATCCTCTGCCAGCCGAGTCAGGCTGAACACGGACCAGTACTCCCCGTCCCGCCGGTAGGCGCCGCGCACAAATGGCGTCACGCTGCTGTCGCTGACCGGCAGTGATTCCACAAATTCATCAATGGGAAAATGTTGCATCCCCAGTACTTCATCCACCGTCATGCCGGTGTACAAGTCGTCCTGGTCCAGCACCAGCAGTCGCCGACGTTTTTCCTGGACCGGTGAACTCTTTTCCAGAAAGCCGCTGAGATCCATCACGGTCATCAGTCGGCCCCGGACATTGGCCACGCCCTTCATCCAGCTGCGTGCGCCGGGAATGCGGGTGTAGGCCGGCACCGAGAGGATTTCGGAAACCTCATCCAGCGGTGCCACGTATTTCTTGCCATCCATCACAAAGCCCACACCGCTCCAGTAGCTCACCGCATCCTGCTGCATGGGCAGGTCTTTGGCCTGCTCACGGCAGCGACGGTTGTAGTCGGCCAGTTGGATATAGGCGGCGGAAGCAGTTGCGCTCATCGTGGGCTCCGGATTAGCCGTCGGCCAGCATGCGGTCGACGGTTTGCAGGAGCACATCCTCGTCCACCGGCTTGGTCAGATAGTCCTTGGCGCCCTGGCGTTTGCCCCAGACACGGTCGGTTTCCTGATCCTTGGTGGTAACGATAACGATGGGAATGTGCGCGGTATCGGCGCCTTTGGTGAGCTGGCGGGTCGCCTGGAAGCCGTTCAGGCCAGGCATCACCACATCCATCAACACCAGTTCGGGCAGCTCGGAGCGGGCCATGGCCACGCCATCAGCCCCGTTGGCGGCCTCGAGTACTTCGTGGCCGTGCTTTTCCAGAATCTCCCGCAACTTGTAGGTTTCGGTGGGAGAGTCATCCACTATCAGAATACGTGCCATCTTATCCTCTTCAGGCTCAGCGACGCTGTCGCTTAACCGTTGATATGCTGTCGAATCGCGCCGAGAAGCTCGTCCTTGGAAAACGGCTTGGTCAGATACTCGTCGGACCCCACTATTCGCCCCTTGGCCTTGTCGAAAAGGCCGTCCTTGGACGACAGCATGATCACCGGGGTGGCCTTGAAGGCACTGTTGTTCTTGATCAGGGCGCAGGTCTGATACCCGTCAAGACGCGGCATCATAATGTCGACGAAGATGATATTGGGTTTGCTGTCGGCGATTTTGGCCAAGGCATCGAAGCCATCGGTGGCGGTGATCACTTCACAACCTGCTTTCTTCAACAAGGTTTCCGCGGTGCGACGGATGGTTTTGGAATCGTCGATCACCATTACCTTGAGGTCTTGGAAATTGTCAGTCATGGAAACTGCCTTTAACCGTGAACCGTTTTTGGCCGCAACTTATTGTAATTTTTGGCCTTTCTAGTAATTCGATGGGCGGGGTGTGTAGCGATATAAGCCCAAGCGAAGTTTTTAACACAGATTCTACAATCAATCTATAAGACCCTATGAAACTTGAGAAAATGCCCCGCGCATCCCTGCATAGCGATAGGCGGCCTGCACTGCTAAGATTCCCCGGCCCGCTTTATTGTCTGTGGAGACCCCATGAGCTTGCGTATTGGTGTGGTGATGGACCCCATCGCCAAAATCAAACCCTGGAAAGACAGCACCTTCGCCATGCTGCTGGAAGCGCAACGACGTGGCTGGTCATTGCTCTACATGGAGCCGGCGGATCTGTATGTGCGCGATGGTCGCACCTTTGCGGCCACTCGGGCACTGTCCGTCACCGACAATAACGACGATTGGTACCGTCTGGCCGATGCCGTGAATCACGATCTGGCCGATCTGGATATTATCCTGATGCGCCAGGACCCGCCGTTCAACGCAGAATACATCTATGCCACCTACCTGCTGGAAAAGGTGGAACGGGAAGGTGTACTGGTGGTGAACCGGCCCGGCAGTGTTCGCGACAGCAATGAAAAGCTGTTTGCCACCGACTTCCCCCAGTGCTGTGCCCCTACGCTGGTGTCCAGCCAGTCCGGACTGCTGCGCGATTTTGTACAGGAGTTCGGTGACACTGTGATGAAGCCGCTGGACGGCATGGGCGGCAGCAATATCTTCCGGGTGCGCAAGGACAGCCCCAATATCTCGGTGGTGATCGAGGTGCTGACCCAGCATGGCAAGACGCCGATCATGGCCCAGCGCTTCGTGCCGGAGATCACCGAGGGTGACAAGCGCATCCTGATGATCAATGGCGAGCCGGTGCCCTATGCGCTGGCGCGGATCCCCAAGGAGGGTGAGTTGCGCGGCAACCTGGCGGCCGGCGGCACCGGCCAGGGGCGGGAGTTGAGCGACCGGGACCGCTGGATCTGTGAGCAGGTGGGGCCTACCCTCAAGCGCAAGGGTCTGTATTTTGTGGGTCTGGACGTGATCGGTGATTATCTCACCGAGATCAACGTGACCAGTCCCACCTGTATCCGCGAGCTGGACGCGATCTTCAATATCAACATTGCCGGCCAGCTGTTCGACATGTTGCTGGAGTTGCGGCAGCCGTCATAGACGATGAGTGCGGGCCGGGGCACACTCTCCGGCCGATCAAAGGCAGTAACAAAAAGAAGAAACCATGGCAGCCAATTCCACCGTCAGTGCATCAGATCGTCTCACCTTTACGGTGTTTCTGGCGCTGGCCTTCCACGGCATACTCATCTTCGGGGTCAGCTTTGCCCCGGAGAAACAGCGCGCCGCCCCCCATACCCTGGAAGTGACCCTGTCCCAGCATCGCAGCGATGACGCGCCGGACGAGGCGGACTTTATTGCCCAGAGCAACCAGCTGGGCTCCGGTGATTTGGCGGAAAAACAGGAACTGACCACCACCGAGCAGGTGGACTTCGCCGACAACAAACTCGACAACGTGCAGCTCAAGGAAAAGACCACCCGGGAGCGCCGCGATCGCCAGTCCCAATTGCTGGTTATTACCACCGCCCGCGCCAGCGACCGGAAGGTCAACGCGGACCAGCAGGAAAAAACCGACCCGAAACCGCTCAAGGTGGCCAAACAGGAAAACCTGCAGGACCTGAGCCGGGAAATCGCCAGCCTGCAGGCCCGCCTGGATGCCCAGAAACAGGCCTACGCCAAGCGCCCACGGATTCGTCGCCTTACCTCGGTATCCGCCAAGGCCCACTACGAAGCCCAGTACATCGACAGCTTCCGCCGTGAAGTGGAAGCCATGGGCACCCGCAATTTCCCGTCCCGGGCCCTGAACAGCAATACCTTTGGCGCCGTACGGCTGATGGTGGCGATCCAGAAAGATGGCAAACTGAAGGAGGTGCGTCTGCTGAAATCCTCCGGCCACACCTTCCTGGATCAGGCGGCCATCCAGAGCGTGCGACTGGCCGCCCCCTTCGATCCCTTCACGGCGGAGATGCGCAAGAACATGGACGTGCTGGAAATCATCCGCACCTGGAAGTTCGACAAGAACCAGCGGGTGTCGTCGAAATAATAGAGACGAGCTACGCAGGACTTCGTCATTTCTACGAAGCCGCTGTAGGAACGGAGCGTAGCGGAGTAACGCACGTAGTTCCGTGCGGCCCGAAGGGTGAGCGTAGCGAATAACGCCTCTCGAGGCGCGACCGCGCTTGCGCGGAAATCGTCCGCAGGACGATCAGGCCTGTCAGCATTCGACAGGTCTTTTTAGAGGGATCCGGTGGTTACCATTGTACGTTTCCTTCGCCGATGCTCGGATTCGCACCTCGAGAGGTGCTCCTACAGTCGCATCTTGAAAGGTTGATTCGCGCCATCGTTCCCGCAGGCAATCTGCCCGATATCGGGAAAGGGTGCCTATCTAGCCTCCCGACGCTTGCAGCTCTCCCAC
>NZ_LWEJ01000092.1:0-381 GCF_001635525.1 Alcanivorax sp. HI0007 | reverse complement strand
TTGTTGCCGCTGCCGAGCACGGCCAGCCATTCATGCTGAGCTCCAGTCCAGGCCGGAACTCTCAATTGCATCAGCGGCTGACCACTGGAGATGGTGTCGCCCTCAGCCAGAGGCCAGACCTTGTCTACGAAGGAAGGCGCGGGGCTTTGCAGGCGTGTCAGGGCGCGGTCGTTGTAAGCAATCAACCCCGTGACATCAAGCTGAGATTGTGACTGAGCCACGACCACCGAGGCACTGCGAATTCCCAGATTTTGTACCATGGCTGCATCAATACGGACCGTTGGCTGATCGCCATCATCACCACCATTGGCATAACGGGGCACCAACTCCATATCCATGAAAGGTGAGGGCCCGGGCTCGTCAAAGTGCTGCTGGGGATAC
>NZ_LWEJ01000091.1:0-211 GCF_001635525.1 Alcanivorax sp. HI0007 | reverse complement strand
GCTTGTGATCACCTGAACGCTTGCCGCCATAGACAAGGCCCCGGTAATAATCATGCTCACCGCCGGTCACTTTCACATGCTGACGGGAAAATGAACGGCGCGTGCTGATATCCACGCTGCCCGCGCTGGAGAAATCCCCCACCGACGCATAATAGGGACCTTTGCGATACTCAACGGTCTCGATCACTTCCGGTATCAGGAAATTCACATC
>NZ_LWEJ01000090.1:0-213 GCF_001635525.1 Alcanivorax sp. HI0007 | reverse complement strand
ACGTCATCCGCGGCCAGGTAGGGGCCCTGCGGAGTGTTGGCGTCACTCTGGTGGCAGTCGCTGCAATGGTCATCCAGAAGCGGGTAGACATGGGTCTGGAAGAGACTGGGATCCTGGGGGAAGTTCTTGCTGTTTCCCGGGTCCTTGATTGGCGGTTCTTCCAATTCCGTGGTGCCGCCGCCCAGTCCCAGGCTTTCGCCTGCCCAGGCGCTG
>NZ_LWEJ01000089.1:0-42348 GCF_001635525.1 Alcanivorax sp. HI0007 | reverse complement strand
GCAGACAGGTAACTGTCCAGATTGAAATCACCGGCAATGGGGTTATCCCGGTTCAGCAGACAGGAAAAGGAATCCTTCCACAGACTCACCTGGTGAAAGGAACCGGGAATCTCGTTAAACCGGTTCACCGCCATGTCCACCCGACCCTGCTCCATGTCCTGGTAGCTCACGTCCGAAGGGGTCAGGAAGTCCAGCACCACGTGCGGGGCTTCCGCACGCAGGCGCCGCACGATATGGGGCACCAGGGTGGCTTCCGCATAGTCACTGGTCATGATGCGGAATACCCGACGGCTTTCCGAGGGCTGGAACACATCCTCCGGGGTAAACAGCTGTTCCGCCTGGGACAGGATCTGTCGCACCAACGGGCGCAGTTCCTGGGCACGTTCCGTGGCGGTCATGCCGTCACTGGTACGAATCAGCAGGGGATCACCGAATAATTCCCGCAGTCGCTTGAGGGAATTGCTCATGGCGGGCTGGGTAATGCCCAGTTGTTCTGCCGCCCGGGTCACATTCTGCTCGCGCAGCAGCACATCCAGGTACTTGAGCAGGTTCAGGTCAGCCGCACCAATATTCATGATATGAATCGCCACCTAAGAAAGCATCACCAAAATGGATTCTATAGCGCGGCATGCGGGGTGTCACATGGCAACGCGTTACGCCCCAAAAGCAGACAATATCCGGGCAAATCCCGCCACGTCGTGAGGTCTGCGTGAAAACATTGCAATGTAAAAGCAATTTTTACCGTTTTCGGTGTTAACCGGGTCGCTGTTTGAGGCTTAATGGCAAGCTGCCAGTATCGCCTAAAGGCAAAAAAATGCGTAAGGTCTAATGCACTGTTAACGCTACACCCTGTCGTGTTGTCTGGAACAGCCGCCCTGTATATAGAGGCTGATTTATTGTTCGCAGGTGTGATTCAGAGGTTACTATGACAAGCAGCGCAACCACGCGAGCCGAGAAGTTCGTGGTTCGATTTCCCAATGGCATGCGGGCCAGTGTCGCGGAAACCGCCGGCCTCAGCCATCGAAGCATGAATGCGGAGATCATTGCCCGCTTGCAACACAGTCTCAGCAATTGGCCCGCCACCTTGCCCCATGGCGAACCGGCAATTCCTGACGGCCAGGAAGAAGCGTACCTGCTGGAACGTTTCCGGCGTCTGCCTGCCGGTAAGCGACAGGCACTTTTGGCTCTGCTGGACTGAATGCAAATCGCCTTCTGTCCTTACAATGTGCCGCTGGCCGCCTGTGATTTTTTTCCATAGTCGGCATACTCTATGATGAAACATGGCCGTCATCGACGCACGGACACAAAGGAGCCCTATCGGCCGTGACCGCCCCCCAGAAACATAATCCGCTCCCCACCGGCAGTGACATCAAACTGCCGTGGCACCTGCGTCTGCCAAAGCCGCTGGAAAAAGACTTTCGCCTGTATTTTCTGGCCAGTGTGTCAAAGGTCGCACCCTGGGCGCTGGGCCTGGTCTCCACCCTGATTGCCACCGCCATGCTGATCGAGTCGTGGATCGGCACGGATGTGATCAGTAATTCCTGGCGGCCCCGACTCTTCACCTTGATGCTGGCCGGCGGCTGCGTGATTCTTGCCCGCAAACTCCAGTGGCGGGAATGGCTGCACCCGGCCACTCTGGCACTGGCGTTTGCCATCGCCCTGACTGGCAATTATCTGGGTGTACATGTGGATCACCCTCTTGCCTACACCTTCTTCCTGCATACGCCCCTGTCGATCATCATGATCTGCATCCTCGTGCGGGTGCCTTTCTACTCCGCCCTGCTCAGTTCCACCGTGATGATCAGCGCCATGGTCGCCACACTGCTGGCCAATCCGGAGCGGACCCCGTTCGAATCCATCACCCTGACCATGGTAACCCTGGCCTTTGCCAGCATGAGCCTGTTTGGCCAGTACGTGTATGAGCGGTTGCTGCGCCAGCACTTCCTCTCCGAGCACGTGCTTTACCAACACCGTAACGAGCTTCACTCCGCCAACCTGGTACTGGAAAACCAGGCCACCGTGGATGGCCTCACCGGCTGCATCAACCGGCGAGGCATGGAGTCCCGGCTCAATCACCTGTTCCACCTGCACAAGCAGGGCAATCCGGATGCCCCGGAACGCATCAGTCTTTTGCTGTTCGATATCGATTTTTTCAAACAGTACAACGATACCTACGGCCACCCGGCCGGGGACGAATGCCTGAAGAAAATATCCCATGTCCCCCTCTCGATGGTGCAGGCCGACACGGACTTTGTGGCCCGCTATGGTGGCGAGGAATTCGTTATCATCCTTACCGATTCCAGCTTCAATGATGCCCTGGTGTTTGCGGAGCGGATGCGCAACCGGGTCGAACAACTGGGCCTGCCCCACAGCGGCTCCCGGGTCAGCCAGGTGGTCACCATCAGCGTGGGAGTCGCCTGCTCCGACCACGGCGCCAGCAATGGCGCCGAACTCCTGAAACAGGCTGACGAGGCCCTCTACCAAGCCAAAGGCGCTGGCCGTAATCGGGTGGCGATGACGAATAGTCAGGGATTGGTGGAGATGTTGAGTTAATTAATAGTTAATAATGAATAATTAATAGTTTCGCAGGCCAGCGACAGTGCCGCCTGCAAGCAAAGAGGCCGCGTCCAAAGCATGGGCGCGGCCTCTTACATTGAAGAACAGGAAAGCCGTTTCGCGACGTTATTAATTATTCATTATTAACTATTCATTGCTTTCCATCTCCCCCACCACCGTCACCGGATCAAGCTTCTCCTCGAACCAGTTCAATCGCCAGTCCAGGTGCGGTCCGGTCGCGCGACCGGAGGCGCCGACCTTGGCCACCGGCTCGCCCTGCTTTACCGCCTGCCCTTTTTCCACCAGCACCTCGCTGAGGTGGATCATGGTGGAGGAAACCCCGTAGCCATGATCCAGGATCAGGGTGCCGCCGGAATAGTAATTATCGCCCTGCACCAGTGTCACCACCCCGTCCGCAGGAGCCACCACCACAGTGCCCGTGGGCCGGGCCACGTCCACACCATAGTGGGGCCGGCCCGGCTTGCCGTTGTAAACCCGCTGACTGCCATAGACACCACTGATACGGCCCGTGAGCGGCCACTGAAAATCACTGAGAAAGGCAAGCAGGGCAGAGTCCGTGTCCCGCGCCGTTTTGATTTCCGCCACCTCGCGACGAATCCGCTGGAGCACCGCTTCCGGTGGCGGCTCCACGGTACGCTGCGGCACCCCTTCGATACGCTGGATATCATACTCACGCTTGCTGAGGATTACCGGCACTTGCTGTGCCTTGCCCTGCTTTTCCAGCGTCAACACTTGCTCAAGGTCGGCATCCCGGCCAAAACCAACGGCAAAGAATCCTTCCGGTGTGGTCCGTACCGCCCTGTCACCCAGTTTGACCGTCACCCCACTTGCCACCTGGCCACGCAACAGCGCCCCCTGGGTTCGCTGGCCTTCCAGAGAGAGCAGCCAGTCGCTGGCGAGGCACACAGATGACACCAGGCAGAGCAATACAGCAAGAGTAATACGCACAGGAAACCTCAAGAAAACATTCGGTCGTCTTTCCGCAGGCGCGTCGCTGGCGGCGCAATACATTCCGTCTCGAGTGACGAATTACAGGACGCGACAATCAGCAGGCCCTACCGCTTTTCAGGTCTGCCTTTCGCAACTCGCTCCTCACATTTCGCCGCTCTGGCTATCGCGCCGCCAGCGACGCTCCTACAGAAAACCCATCACAGAAAAGCACTGCCATCCTCCACATCCAGCTGCACCGGATCCAGATGTTTTGCGGCGTACTGACGCCACACCCCGGAGCGAATAAACAACCGGTACAGATCCGGATCCAGGTGATCGTTGTCGCGCATTCGCTGCATGATGGCCAGGGCTTCGCTGAGCTTCAGCGGTGTCTTGTAGGGACGTTCCTTGGCGGTAAGGGCTTCGAACACATCGGCGATGGCCATGATCCGCGCCGGGATCGACATCTGGTCACGGGTGAGTCCAAGTGGAAAACCGGTGCCATCCATTTTTTCATGGTGGCCGCCCGCATATTCCGGTACCTGGCGCAATTTGGGGGGAAACGGCAGTGACCCGAGCATGTCCAGGGTCACATCCATGTGGCCATTGATGATTTGCCGCTCTTCCGGAGTGAGCGTGCCCCGGGGGATACACAGGTTGTAAACCTCATCGTCGGTGAGCAGGGGCTTTTTCTGGCCCCAGGCATCGGTCCAGCGCCGCGCCGCGATGTCCCGCACCCGTTGCTGGTCCGCCTCGGCCATGGCTTCTCCGCCCCGATTGATGCGCTCCAGAAACGCCAGGTCCTCCTTCAACTGACCGATTTCTGCTTCCATGCGTTCACGGCTGGCTGGCTCGTCGGCGGGATCCAGCAAACAGGCCTTTTCATAGCGAAACTGGATCTCCCCGCGCAGGGCAGCAAAGCGGCTGGCCACCTCATCGATACGGTCATGGAGGGTGTGCAGCTTGGTGGACTTGTCCAGCACCGAGTCCGGCGTGGCCAGCTTGCCGCAGTCGTGCAACCAGGCCGCCACATGCAATTCGTACCAGCCGTCCTCATCCAGGGAAAAGTCCGCAAAATCCGCATTATCCTCACAGGCCGCCTGGGCCAGCATTTCGGTAATCACCGGCACCCGCTGACAGTGGGCACTGGTGTGCGGACTCTTGGCATCAATGGCCTGGGCCAGCACCTTGATAAAGGCATCCAGCAGCTCCTTCAGCTCCTGCACCTGGCTTAGATTGCTCAAGGCAATCCCCGCGTAGGTCAGCAGGGACTGGAAGATCAGATCGCTGTGCTTGCCCAACCGGTGCAAACGGGCCGGTAGCGAGCGGTTATAGGCCAGCTGCAGCACCCCGATCACCATGCCCTCATGATTGCGCAGGGGCCACAGCCGCAAGCCGCCGGCATCCGGTGCCAGCGCATCCAGCAAGTATCGGTCCTCCTCGCTGAGAGCACTCCGGGAGAGATCCACCGCCAGGGGCTTGCCGTCCTGGTAACACTGTTCCGGCAGGCCGCTTTTGCGCGCCATGGGGCAGAACAGGCTGGCCTCCTCATGCAGGGACGCATCACCGGCCCGGCGACACAGGCAGCTCAAACCCGGCTCAGGCTTGCCATCTGCATACAGCCACACCCAGCCGGTATCCGCCTCACACAGGTACAGAGCCTCATCCAGCAATACCTGCAGCAGGCGCGGTACATCCCGCTGCTCGCTGAGATGTTGCGCCACCCGCAACATGCGCGGCAGCAGATTTTCGTCCGTCACCGATGTGGTGTCAGGCAAAAAGGAGTTCATGAGCTATCCCGCTCCCAATGGTCATCCATAGCAAAATCGTGTGTTTGCCCAGCAAGCATAGGCTGAGCCAGGATTTCAGGCAAAAAAACGCCGCTTTCCTCTATTCCCTTTCGACCGACGCCCATACCGCCGGTCCACAACACTGTCATATCGCACAACCTGCGCCCTGCTGGCCGCCACATTCAGCAGGCAGCGACTTGAATGAAACCCCAACAGCCCCTACCATCTGCCGGTTCCGAGCCAATCTGGATTCCTACCTCTCATGAGTGTCAGCTATCAACTGCCCGACGGGGCAACCATGGCGTTTGATCAGCCGGCGTCCGCCCTGGACATCGCCGAGCGTATCAGCAAAAAACTCGCCAAACAGGCTCTTGCCGCCAAAGTGGATGGCAAGCTGATCGATGTTTATCTGCCCATCGACGATGGCGCCATGGTAGAAATCATCACCCGCGACACCGACGACGGCCTGGAATTGATCCGCCACGATGCGGCCCATGTCATGGCAGAGGCGGTGCAGGAGCTGTTCCCGGGAACCCAGGTCACCATTGGACCGACCATCGAAAACGGCTTTTATTACGACTTCTACCGGGAAGATTCCTTCACCCCGGAAGACCTCAAATCCATCGAAAAACGCATGATGGAAATTGTGCGTCGCAACGAGGAAATTCGGCGTGAAGTCTGGGACCGGGATGAGGCCATCGACTTCTTCCTGAAAGCCGGTGAGGAATTCAAGGCGGAAATCATCCGCGACCTGCCCGCCGACCAGGAAGTGAGCCTCTACCGCCAGGGCGATTTCATCGACCTGTGCCGCGGCCCCCACCTGCCCAGCACCAGCAAGCTGGGCGACGGCTTCAAACTGATGAAAGTGGCCGGTGCCTACTGGCGCGGCGATGCCTCCAAGGCCCAGCTGCAGCGTATCTACGGTACCGCCTGGCGGGACAAGAAAGAACTCAACGCCTACCTCAAGCAGCTTGAGGAAGCGGAAAAGCGTGACCACCGCAAACTGGCCAGGGAAATGGGCCTGTTCCATATCCAGCAGGAAGCGGTGGGCAGCATGTTCTGGCACCCGAAAGGCTGGCGCATGCGCAAGAACCTGGAAAACTACATCCGCGGCAAGATGGAAAAAGGCGGCTACCAGGAAGTGGCTACCCCGCAGATGATGGACCGCATCCTCTGGGAAAAGTCCGGTCACTGGGACAAGTACGGCGATGACATGTTCACCGTCTGTACCCACGATCACCGGGAAATGGCGGTCAAGCCCATGAACTGCCCGGGCCACGTGCAGATCTTCAACCAGGGCATCAAGAGCTACCGGGACCTGCCCATTCGTCTCGGCGAGTTCACCACCCTGTTCCGTAACGAAGCCCACGGCGCCCTGCACGGCCTGATGCGCGCCCGCTCCTTCAGCCAGGACGATGCCCACATCTTCTGTACCGAAGGGCAGATCAACAAAGAAACCGCCGGGTTCATCACCATGCTGCGGGAGGTCTACAAGGACTTCGGCTTCGAGAGCTTCCGTATCAAGTTCTCCGACCGCCCGGAAAAACGTGCCGGTGCCGACGAGACCTGGGACAAGGCCGAAGGCGCCTTGCGCGATGCGGTGGAATCCCTGGGGCTGGAATGCGAACTGAACCCGGGTGAAGGGGCCTTCTACGGCCCGAAACTGGAATTTGTCCTGCGCGACGCCATTGGCCGTGACTGGCAGTGCGGCACCCTGCAGGTGGACTTCGTGCTGCCCGAGCGCCTGGACGCGGAATACGTGGCCGAAGACGGCTCTCGCCAGCGTCCGGTGATGCTGCACCGTGCGGTGCTGGGGTCCCTGGAACGCTTCCTGGGCATCCTGATCGAGTCCACCGCCGGGCACCTGCCCCTGTGGCTGGCACCGGTACCGGTAGCGATCTGCACCATCACCAATGCGGCGGATGACTACGCCCGCAGTGTGAAGGAAAAGCTGGAAGCCGCCGGCATCCCGGCGGAACTGGACCTGCGTAACGAAAAGATCGGCTTCAAGGTCCGCGAGCATTCCCGCGCCAAGGTGCCGCAGATCTGGGTCATCGGTGAAAAAGAAGCGGACGAGCAATTGGTGGCCATCCGGACCCTGGGCTCCCAGGCCACCGACACGACAAGCCTGGACGCCGCCATCACCGCCCTGGCCAACGCGACCCGCCTGCCGATCTGAGGCCAAGAAACACCGTTGGAGCCTTGCTCGCAAGGCGAATAGAGGGTAACCCCCTCGCTTTGCAAGCAAAGCTCCAACGGCCGCATTCAGCCCCCGGAGGCGTCATGTTCAAAGACAACGAACAACAGCCCGAAGGTTTCCAGGTACCGCTGCAAGAGGCCCTGGACAACCTGAAGCTCACCGACGACGGCCTGATTGCCGCTATCGCCCAGCAGCATGACACCGGCGAAGTGCTGATGATGGCCTGGATGAACCGGGAAGCCCTGGAGGAAACCCTGGCCACCGGTCGGGTCTGCTATTTTTCCCGCTCCCGGAAAACGCTCTGGCGCAAAGGCGAATCCTCAGGCCAGGTGCAGATACTGAAAGAACTGCGCATTGATTGCGACGCGGATACCGTGCTGGTGAAAGTGGACCAGACCGGCCCCGCTTGCCACACCGGCCGACGCGACTGCTTCTACTGGAAAGCCGACGCCGACAGCGTCACCATCGACAAGACGCCGATCATCGATCCGAAAGAGCTTTACAAAAAATGAGCCTGAAACTGCACAACACCCTGACCGGGCAGAAGGACGACTTCATTCCGCTGGATCCCAACCGCATCACCCTCTACGTGTGCGGCCCCACGGTCTATAACTTCGTCCATATCGGCAATGCCCGCCCGGTGGTGGTGTTTGATGTGCTGTACCGGCTGTTGCAGCGCCTCTACCCGGAGGTGGCGTATGCCCGCAACATCACTGATATTGATGACAAGATCATCAAGGCCGCGGCGGAAAATGGCGAAGACATTGGTGCCCTCACCGAACGCTTCACGGCCGCCTTCGCCGAAGACATGGCGTCTTTGAATGCGAAAACCCCGAGCATCATTCCCAAGGCCACCGACCACATCAGCGAAATGATCGCCATGATCGAGACCCTGGTGAAAAAGGGCCACGCCTACGAGGCCGACGGCCAGGTGCTGTTTGCGGTGGAATCCATGCCCGACTACGGCAAGCTTTCCGGTCGCAAACTGGAAGACATGCTCGCCGGAGCGCGGGTGGAAGTGGCCGACTACAAGCGCCACCCCGGTGATTTCATCCTCTGGAAGCCATCTACCGATGACCAACCCGGCTGGGAGTCCCCCTGGGGCCGTGGCCGTCCCGGCTGGCACATTGAATGCTCCGCCATGATCCACAAGCACCTGGGTGACGTGATCGATATCCACGGTGGCGGCCAGGATCTGATCTTCCCGCACCACGAGAACGAGATCGCCCAGGGCTGCTGCGCCCACGGCACCGACTACGTGCGCTACTGGATGCACAACGGCTATATCAACATCGACGGCGAAAAGATGTCCAAGTCCCTGGGCAATTTCCGTCTGGTCCGTGATCTGCTTACCCAATACCACGGCGAAATCCTGCGCTTTGCCCTGCTCTCCAGCCACTACCGGTCACCGCTGAACTTCTCCGCCGACGTACTGGAGAATGCGGAGAAGGGGCTGGATACGCTCTACTACGCCCTGCTCGGCCGTGGCGAAACCGTGGAGCCAGAGGCCGGCTACCAATTGCCGGACAACCACCCTGTGCTGGCAGCCCTCAAGGATGACCTGAACACCTCCGAAGCTGTCAGCGCCCTGCACGCCATTGCCGGCGAGCTGAACAAGGCCGAGCTGGCCGACAAACCGGCCCTGAAGGCCGAACTGCTGGCCGCCGCCGACTTGCTGGGCCTGCTCACCGAGGACCCCACCGCCTGGTTCCAGAACAAGAACGCGGGCGAAGACGGGCTGAGCAACGAGGAAATCGATGCCCTGGTGGCTGAGCGCACCCAGGCGAAGAAAGACAAGAACTTCGCCCGCGCCGACGAGATCCGCCAGCAACTCACCGACGCCGGTATCCAGCTGGAAGACACCCGCGAAGGCACCCGCTGGAGTCGATGAAAGGCGAGTTGAAAGTTTAAAGTTCAAAGTTGAAAAGCGCGGAGTGGGTTTTTCGCTTCATAAACGCAAGAGGCCGCGTCCATGGTTTGGGCGCGGCCTCTTTTGCTTGAGCACTTCTTGCCTCTACTCGCGTTTCAACTTTGAACTTTAAACTTTCAACTCAAAGCCTCAACGCATCCATCCCCGGCAGCCCCGGCAAATCCTCACGCCGGGCATTGGCAAACCGCGGCTTCTCCAGCTGCTCCTTCAACCCTTCCAGGGTCACCCGGGGTGCCTTGGTGGAGACCAGATTCGCCAGCCACACCGGCACATTGCCCCCCGGATCCACGAAGGTCTCGAATTTCACCCGTACCCAGCCGTCCGTCAGCGGCGTAATCACAAACTGGTTATCCAGGGCCGGGATACGCACGAAGCCCGGCTGCTTGTCCTTGACGCCCTCGGCGTTCTCACTGTGCAGATGAATCTCGCCATCAGCGGTCTGGGTCAGTGTATTGACCAGCACCACATCCCGGTCCGCCACCGGCCAGATCCCGTTGAAACGCATATGGATGCGCTCTTTTTCCGTAATACTGAGGCGCTCTGCCCCCTGACTCTGGAAGATCCACTCCGGGAAGGTGTCCACCGCCGTGATCACCGCCAGTACCGAGGTGGCGCTGGCCTGCAATTCCACCACGCCCTTGAAGGCCTTCACCGGGCTGTCGGAGACCTCGCGCACATAGGTAGTCACGTCACCCCGCTGCGAACCTTCATGGTTCAGCTCCCAATCCGCCGCCCAGGATGGGGCCGTCAACATCAACAACGTCAGAACAATGGCTCTCACAACACACTCCTCACAATCATGTCCGTGGCGCAGTATGCACCCGGCTTGCCGCCAGACAAGGGCATGCTCACAAATTGGCACAACCGGCCAAGGCGCCCCTAGGAGCCCATGCTTGCATGGCGAACCGGTGTGGGGAGGTTCGCCATGCAAGCATGGGCTCCTACAAGGACAGAATCAGCCTGCTCCCGCATCAAGGTAGCATCCGCCACCGGATTGGCCGTATCATGCCCCGTTGAGTTGACACCACACAGGTCTTGATACCGTGAAATCGCTTCTGCTCGGTATGCTCTGGTTATACCAGAAGCTGCTGAGCCCCTGGATCGGCAACCAATGCCGCTTCTACCCCACCTGCTCGGAATATGCCCGACAGGCGGTGGAAGTCCATGGCGGCCTGCGCGGCAGCGCGCTGGCAGCGAAGCGTTTGTGCAAATGCCACCCCTGGCATCCCGGTGGTTTTGACTATGTGCCGGGCACCGAGCCCAGTCAGGAACAGCACCGCTGCAGAAAGCACAGCGCCCCGGGGGAGAACGCATCATGATGCCAGCTCGCCACGGCCTGTCGCTGTCACTGATTCTGGCGCTGTTCTGCGCCCAGCTACTCTTTGCCTGGCATGCGCCCGCTCACATCGATGCCCAGCCCCACGATTCCCACACGGAGCTGCTGGCCGCTGCGGATTGCCAGATCTGTACCCACGGCCAGGGCATGCTCGCCCTGCCCAACCACTATGTTCACGTCGTTTCCATGCACGCCGAACCGGCCCCAGCCCCTGTGGCTGCCCCGGTACGACGCACCCTTGAACACCTTTCCTACCCCCCACGCGGCCCACCCGCCTCTGCTTGATACCGTTTGTTCAATCCGACAGCCCGCGCACGCTTCAACGTGATGGTCCTGCGTGCATAACGCTGTCGGACACCCGTTCCGGACCGCGACACCAGGCCCCTTGAATCCAGCGTCGCGGCCGCTCAAACGTGAAGACAGAGGTTTCTATGAATTCTCGACGCCACACCCTGGCCGGGTGCGTCGCCGTGGCGCTGGCTACATCGCTGGCCCCAACGGTCGTTCAGGCCGACAGCTCCGATTCTTCCACCGCCAATGAACTGGAAACGGTGAACGTCTCGGCCCTGCCTTTGGGCAGCGGCAGCCCCAGCACCCCGTACTCGGTGATGGATCAGCAAACCCTCACCCAGAAAAACGCCGCCACCCTGGGCGAGACCCTGAACAATCAGCCCGGTGTGCACAGCGATACCTTCGGTGGCGGCGCCAGCCGGCCGGTGATCCGCGGCCAGAGCGGCCCACGCGTGGGCGTACTCAACGACGGCTCTGCGGTGCTGGATGCTTCCAAGATCTCCCCGGACCACACCGTCACCGTGGATCCCATGCTGGCCCGCCAGATCGAAGTCCTGCGCGGCCCGTCCACCCTGCTCTACGGCAGCGGTGCCAGTGGCGGCGTCGTGAATGTGCTGGACAGCCGTATTCCCACCGAACGCCCGCGTGAGGACGTGGAAGGCTTCGTAGGCGCCCGCGCCAACACCGTGGCCGATGAAAACGCCACCGCCGCCGGCATCACCTTCTCCGCCACCGACCATCTGGTGTTCCGGGTGGAAGGCAGCCGCCGGGACGCGGATGATTACGAAGTGGACGGCTTCGACCGCCTCACCGTGCCCGGCACCTACGCGGAAAGCGACAACAGCAGCATTGGCGCTTCCTGGATCGGTGACCAGGGCTTCTTCGGCATGGCCTACAGCTACCGTCGTGACAACTACGGCCTGCCCGGCCACAGTCACGAGTTCGAGGAGTGCGGTGTCAGCGGCAACAGCCTGGCCTGCCCGGACGAAGAGCACGACCACGAGCACGGCGAAGAGGTTACCCCCTTCGTGGACCTGGCCAGCCGCCGGGTAGACGCCCGGGGGGAATACCGCAACCCCATGGACGGCATCACCGCCATCCGCTTTCGCGGCAATCACACCGAATACCGCCACCATGAAATCGAGGAAGGCGAGATCGGCACCACCTTCCGCAACCGGGGCGGCGACGCCCGGCTGGAAGTGGAACATGCTCCCATCGGCGACTGGCGGGGCGTGGTCGGCATGCAGTACACCGACTTTGACTTCAGCTCCCTGGGGGGTGAAGCCTTCGTGCCGAAAACCGAAAGCCGGGCCCTGGCCCTGTTTGCGGTGGAAGAGTACCGGCTCAACGATCAATGGCGTTTCGAACTGGGCGCCCGCCAGGAGCGCCAGCGACTGCGCCCGGAAGACCGTCCCGGCGAAGCGCTACCGGATCTGAAGCAGGACAGCACCTCCCTGTCCGCCGCCGCCAACTGGGCATTCGTGCCGGGTTATGAGCTGGTACTGTCCGTGGGCCACGCCGAGCGCGCCCCCAGCGCCCAGGAGCTGTATGCCGAAGGGGTGCACCTGGCCACCAACACCTATGAGTGCGGTCTTCTCAGTGCCTGCGGGGGCGGCCAGCGGGACCTGGACGACGAAATCAGCCTCAACGCCAACCTGAACCTGCGCAAGACCCAGGGCGACTGGCTGTTTGATCTGGGCGTGTTCGAGAACCGCATCAATAACTACATCTACGCCCGCACCCTGGACCAGATCGAAGATTTCCGCCTGATCAAGTACAGCCAGCGGGATGCCACCTTCACCGGTGCCGAAGCCTCGGTGAGCTACTACGGCGTCGACCCCATTGGCATTACCGTGTTCGGCGACATGGTGCGCGCCACCTTCGATGACGGCGGTTACCTGCCACGCATCCCCGCCAAGCGGCTGGGAACCCGGCTCAACACCTACGTGGGCCATTTCGATGCGGAGCTGGAGTACTACCGCACCTTCGCCCAGGACCAGATCGCCGGTTTCGAGGAACGTACCGATTCCTTCGACATGGCCAACATCACCGTCAGCTACCGGTTGCGCGGCGACCAGCGCTACACCTTTTTTGTGCGCGGCAACAACCTGCTCGGTGAGGAAGTGTTCAACCACACCTCCTTCCTGGCCAGCACCGTGCCGGAACCGGGCCGCAACCTGACCGTGGGCACCCGTATCGAGTTTTGACGCCTGGATCGTTAAGTGAAAACGACATACCCCGGCGCCATTATTCCGCCGGGGTCGCGAACCGAATTGGAGAACACCATGCAACGCTTCAAACACGCAGCCAAGCGGGGTCCGGCCCTGCTGACCTGTCTGCTGGCCGCCCTGCTACTGGCCGGCTGTGAAAACGAAACCGGCAGCACCCCGCTGGGCGGCGGTGAAGACGCCCATGACCATGATCACGACCATGATCACGGTGACCACCCGGGCCGCCTGGTCATTGCCTCCAGCGATGGCGCCGGCGATCAGCTCTATATGTATGATCTGGAAGAGCAGGCCCTGCTTCCCGGCTCCCTGTCGCTGAATAGCGCCCCAAGCGCTCTGTACACCAGCCCCGGCAAGCGATTTGTCCTGGCCCCCCAGCGCAGCGCCAACCAGGTGCAGATCCTAGACGGCGGCCTCTATGTCCATGACGATCATGTGCATGAAGACGCCCCCTCAATGGCTGGCACCCTGAACGGGCCCGCCCCCACCCACTACCGGGTCCACGGCGAACAGGCGGCTCTGTTTTACGATGGCGATGCCGGCAACGCCATCATGGCCAGAGTAGAACTGCTCACGGATGCGTCCCTGGAAAATGGTGGCAGTGTGGCCAGCCAGACCCTGGACAGTGCCCACCACGGCGTCGCCGAACCCCGTGGTGACATTCTGCTGGCGACCTACCGCACCGCGGCCAACGGCCTGCCGGAAAAGGTGGACATCTATCACCAGCATAACGATCACTATCATCGGGAAGACACCGTCAACCTGGACTGCCCGGGCCTGCACGGCGCCGGCTCCAATGAAGACTATTCCGTGTTCGGCTGCAGTGACGGCATCCTTATCGTCCACCAGGACGGCGAGACCTTCACCGCCCAACACGTGGACAACGCCACCCTGGGCCTGACTGGCAGCGAGCGGGTCGGCAGCTTTGACAGCCACCATGAGTTGCCTCACTTCGTGGCCTATGCGGGCGACCGGATTCTCATCATCCATCCGGAGGATGGCGATGCCGAAGAGCTGGACTGGACGGAAGGGGCCGACGTTTCCCTGGACAACCACAGTCTCGATCCCCATGGCGAACACCTGGTTCTTCTGGATGACGCTGGCGACCTGCGCATCTTCGACACCGCGGACTGGAGCGAACATGCCCATGTGGAAGACGCTGTCGACCCCAGCACCGCTCCTGCGGCCTCTGGCCACGGCAGCCGGATCGCCATGGCCGTTGCGGGGGAGCCCGCCCACGTCTTCCTGGCCGATCCCGGCAATGACGCCATCGTCGTGGTGCATCTGGAAGAAGGCGAACGGGAAGATCCTCTGCCCCTGACGTTTACACCCGGCAAACTGGCCTGGGTAGGCCTGGCGGGCGAACCCGCCCATGGCGATGATGAGCACGACCATGATCATGACCACGAGGGTGAAGACCATGACCATGATCACGAGGATGAAGAGCACGATCATGACCACGAGCATTAATCCCTGGTCCAACCCGGCAATCTTTCAGGAGGGATAACGCTCCTGTTTGCCGGTCTACGGCGGATAAAGGCAAACACGTCTTTACCGCCGTAGCGCCCTTCACAACACCGCGGGGTCATCCCATTGCGGCCCACAGCAAACAATCTGCCTGCAGGCGCCCCTTGCGGGCAGGCTCCTGCAGCGCCTTCCTGATCCCCCGGTCGCCCTACCGCCTTCTTTTCACTACAATCCGTTTCATTACTTCGTCATACACATGACTCAAGCGGGAGATACCATGAAAAAAGTACTGCTAGCCGCGACCCTGGCCCTGCCCATGTTTGCCCAGGCCAGCGGCTACGCCGGGCTGGATATCGTCAGCAGCAAGATCGAGCCGGACAACACCAGTGCCTCCGCCAAACCGGAAGTGCTGCAATTCAAATTCGGCACCTGGATCAACCGCGACGAGACCCTGGGTGGCGAACTGCGCCTGGGCCTGGGTATCGGTGAGGACGAACTGAGCAACAACGTGGACGTGGAGGTCGATCGCTCCTACGGCGCCTTCTTCCGCGGCCAGTTCCCCAACACCCTGCCGGTCCGCCCCTACGGCCTGATCGGCGTGTCCTACATCGAAACCACCGCCAACTTCCCCGGCGGCGGCTCCGACGGCGAAAACTACAAGGACCTGTCCCTGGGCCTGGGCGCCGACATCACCATCACCAACCAGATCTTCCTCAGCGTGGAATACCTGCGTGCCGTGGATCGCAGCGGCGATGAAGTGTCGAATCTCGGCTTTGGTATCAACGGGCGGTTTTAACCGCTGAAGCGCTCGATAAAAAACCGCGCATCAGCGCGGTTTTTTTATGGACAGCCGTCGTGCCCCTTGAGTCGCTGAGGCATCGCTTATGTCTTTCGCGCAAATGCGGAAACGCGATCCAGCCATGTCTGCCGCTTGCCATCAGAAGCTCCCCTCACTGGCCCCAGCACGGTTATTTCAACGGGCTTGATGCCCACAAACTCAAGAATGGTTCGACGGATCTGATTGTGGGCCGGGTTACGGTACACCAGCCGGAAATACCAGGGGGGCGTATCCATGGTGGTGATCACATGTGCCGACCGGCCAACCAGAAGCTTGTCCCACAACTGGGAATTCTCACGATACTTGAAGGCATAACCCGGCAGAAAAAGACGGTCAAACATGCCTTTCATGATGGCCGGCATGGAGCCCCACCACACCGGGAACACCAACACCACATGCTCTGACCAGGTGATCGCGCTCTGAATGTCCAGGAGTCCGGGTTCCAGTTCCTGGCGCCGGTTGTATCCATGGCGCAACACCGGATCAAATTCAATTTCACCCAACCGAAAGTAGCGCACTTCATTACCGGCCTGCTCGGCACTTTCTGCGTAGCGATCGGCCAGAGCACGACAGAAACTGTCCGGATCCGGACTGCCCAGGATCACCGCGATCTTCTTTCCCATGAAATTCCCTTAATGAATAGATCGAAACCAACACACGACACCCTCGGCTTACCGCCAGACAGCGCTCTCACCCTTGCTGTCATGGTAGAGAAATGGGGAGCGACTGAAGGATCGCAAGGCCTGCCATAAAAAGAAAATGCAAGGCAGGAAGAATGGGGCCATTGGCCTGACAAGAGTGCGGCCCGAACGTGCGCTCACAGGATTGAGTCATTGGCGGGCATAAAAAAGCCCGGGCAGCGTATGGCTGCCCGGGCCTGGTGGTGGCGGGGTTAGCGCCGCTCTCCCTTAACGGTCCTCGTAGCGTTGGTGCTTGAAGAAGATGCCTGTGTCACCGAATTGGGACAGGGTGAACTCGGACTGGGTGACCAGTTCGCCGATTTTGACGGCGCTGTTGCGACGCTCGCGGGCATAGCGGGCGGTGACCCAGGGCCAGATGGATTTACGGATCTGCATGTCGGTGCCGTAGACGTCATACACCTTGGTGCCCGCCGGGATGGCCGTGAGGTCCTCGCGGAAATCGTGGGGGGCGGTGCTGATGGTATTTCTCAGCGTCAGGTTGGGCACGAAGTAGATCTGCGTCGGGGTTTTGACGCTGCCTGCGGCGCTGCCGTCCTGGTTCACTTTGGCCATGTCGCTCATCACCAGCAGGGTGGGCTTGGTGGAAACCAGGGAGAACAATGCGGTGGTGCCCAGCGTTTCATTCACTTCCGCCTGCACATAGTTGGACAGTTCGTTGGCGAAGATGTTGTGGTTGTCGCCCTGGCCGCTGAGGGTATAGAGCGCCGACACGTTTTCGGAGCGTTTGCCATCCACCAGCAGTTTCAGTGCCAGGCCGGGGGCAAAACCGCGGTCGGAAGGATCACCGGTAACGGACAGGCGCAACAGCCCGTGGTCGGCGCCCTGGAAAAGGCCGCTGTAATCATGGCCGCCGGCGGACTGCAACTGGACCTTGGCCAAAGCACCGCGCGGATGAATCGGCTTGCTGTAACCCGGGGGCGCCACGTCGGTGACATCCTGTACTTTCTTCCACAGTACCGAGTTGATCAGGCCGCCGATGTCGATGGGTTCGATGGCGGGCATTTCACCCTCTTCATAGCTGGTGCGCAGGGCGCCGTTGACCCACAGGTGATCCTGCTTGGCCTGGGCGGACCAGTCCTGATAGTCGTCCGGCATGTTCAGGCCCCAGGGTTTGAAGGCGTTGTCCATGCCCACCAGGCTGGTGGCCAGGGTGGGAAAATGACGACGGATCACATCCACCATGGTGTTATCTTCCACCCAGTCGATACCGGCGGCGGTGTAGACCTCGTCGGTATAGTCGGTGGTGAAGAAGCGGTCGGTCATCAGACGACGGGAGGCATTGAGAATGAAGATCTGGAAAGAGGTTTCGCCGAAACCAAAGCCTTCCGGACGGGTTTCTTCCGCCAGCTGCCCCACCAGGGTGTCGATCATTTCGATGTCGTTGTTGTAGAGCGACTTCAGGTCCGCCAGCAGTTCCGGGTCGCTGGTGAGGTCCTCGAAACGGGTGATGGGCTTGAGGCCGATCTGGCGGCGGAATTCGTTGTAGCGCGGCACCCCGCGTTCGCGATCACGCAGTACATCGATGGCGGCCATGTCGATGTCGCCGATCAGCGGCATGGACAGGTTGCGCAGGAAATCCGGGTAATTGTTCAGGGTCAGCGCCCCCGGATGGGTGATGCCGAAGGAATACCATAGACGGTCTTGCCCCACGTCGCCGAGCAGATCTTCTGCGTCGCCGTTGCGGGTGTCCTGAATGGGAATTTCCTGATCAACGATGTTGGAGCCGATGTCGTAGACCTTGATCTCGTCACGCAACAGCGGATGCATGCGGTATACGGAAACAAACTCTTCGGTCAGTGTGTAAGGCACACCGTAATTGTTGGGCGTGCGCGAACCCACCAGGCCGGCCAGGGCATGCTCGATGGAACTGGTAGGGCTGTCGCCCAGGCCCGTATCGATGCCGACCAGGTCAAACAGACTGCCCAGCTGCCCCAGGTTGTTGTTGAGCATATCCAGGTCTTCCTGGAATTTGTCGCGGGTGTCGCGATCGCCGCCCAGGCCCCACCAGTTGGCGTACATGGCCCGCTCCAATACCGGATTGGCCAGGATCGCCGGGGTCCATTCCACGGTGTGAATCTTGGCCATCAAGGCGGAATTAATCAGGCGAGCCTTGTCGAACAGCCACTGATCAGACTTGCCGGGATTGTTGGCCTTGAGCATGTCGGCGATGGCGTTGTGCTCCAGGGTGAACAGGTGATGCATCATGCTCAGCCCCACCCACCAGTTCTCGTTGAAACCGGTGACCGGTTTGCCGCTGAGAAATTCCGTGGGCAGACGGCCGTTGCCGTCCACTTCCAGCTTGCCGTCCACGAAGGAACGAACCTCGTCGTTGGTGTCCTTGTCGCTACCGTAGAGCTGGGAGCCATCCCACCAGTGGGTGTTGATGTTCTCGTAGGTGACCACGGACTCGTCACCACTCACATCCGGGTCCGGACGGGTGCGCTGGACGGACATGGTGCCGGATCCCAGCACATCCCCCGGTGGCAACGGGAACTCAATGGGGTTGGCATCGGTGCGCGGACCATGGTCGAACCAGTCGTGCACCATGAACTGAATCCAGGAAGTGGCGATAAAGTTCAGGGTGGTGGCGGGTTTGAAATCGCCGCCCCGGGACATGATCAGGTTACTGACTTCCCGGGGGTTGGGGGTCAGCAGATTGCCACTGGCGTTTTCCGCATACACCGACGCCGGGTCCACATTTCGGCCGAAGTTGGTATGGACGGAGCCCTCCGCCGGGTTCTCCAGAATATTACAGGTGCCATCTTCGGTGCGGGCGGTCAGGCTGCGTTCGTCACAGACAATGCTGGCGTTCTTTTCGTCCCAGCTTTCCATATCGAACATGTTGTTCTCGAGCAGGTCTTCCCGCTGCCCGGCCAGTACCAGTAACGCACCCATCACGCCCAGGGTGCCGAATTTGGTCAGGGCCGGCCAGGTAACCCAGGGGGTCATAGCCATGATAAGCCTCCGTCTTGTTGTTCTCGGGGTATGTCGGATGACAACGCCCGGACTCTAGCAACGGGGCCAGCCCCTCCACCCCCTCCTGCGGGAGGGGGTGGGCGGAAATCGCGAACCGGGTCATGGTTTGGCTTTCGGTAGGAGCGTCGCTGGCGGCGCGATAGGCGAGTTGCGAGTTACGAGAAGCGAAAACCTGGCTTTCCCTGGTTCTCGGTTTCGATTTTCGAATCTCGCTTCTCGCGACTCGTCACTGTTTGATTTATCGCGACGCCAGCGACGCTGCTACGGCAAGCGCTAACGCGATGCCGCGCGCAGGACCGCTTCGGTGCGGCTGGAAACGCCGAGTTTGCTGTAGATGTTTTTCAAGTGCCATTTGGTGGTGGTGATGGAGGTGCCCGCTTTTTCGCTGATGCCGGCGTTGCTCAAGCCACCTTGCAACAGCTCGAAGATTTCCAGTTCCTTTGGCGTGAGCACCGCATCCGGGTCCACATCCAGCGGAGCATTGGCCGGGGCCGCGTCGAAGACGGCGGGGAACAGGTCGGTATAAAACTCCGGCAGCATCAGCACGCCACGGCTCCACAGCTTTTTCATCAATGCCGCCAGGCCCGGCGCTTCGTCGAATACCGAGCGGTTGATATTGAGCAGCCCGTAGCGGGTAATCAGTTCATCCACCCGTTTTGCCTGCTCACCGGCACTACTGCCACGGGCGGTGATTACCAACAGGTTGGCCTCCACGATGGAAGCCCGGGTCATGATCCCTGCCGCCTTCACAACTGAAAGCAACCGCTGCAACACGGCGTCTGCCTCGGCAAGGCGGCCATTGGCGATCAACCAGTAGGCCGCAGCCAGCCCTTTCCGTTCCCAGCTCTGGCTGTAAGTGGCCGGGGTGTGGGTGCCGTTTTTCGCCACCCAACCGGCCAGGTCGAAACGTTCCGCCACCGCATCCAGCCGGCTCCAGCAACCGGCGGTGAAGGCCTGGCGCACCATTTCCAGCACCGTCATGTTGACGAAGCGCTGGTAGTTGCCCAGCTGCAGAATGCCCAGCAGTTTTTCCAGCATGCGCTCGGAGGGTTTCTGTTTGCCTTGTAGATGCTGAAGCCGCGACAGGGTCAGGTAGACCGTGGAAATCACTTCCGTGGCCGAGGCGGACGACACCATGGGCAGCAGGTCTTCGCACAGCTGTTGGGCTTCCTCCAGACGGTTCTGGTCGTACAGCACCACCACCATGCCGGTGGCCCACAGGGACCAGGTCGGGCTGTCCCGGGAGGTGCCATGGAAATGCTCGTTGATAAACGCCACCGCTTCACCGATATGGCCCAGCTGGTGGTTGGCCAGGGCGGTAATCAACCCGGCGTAGCCGGCGGTAAAATGATGCCCCAGGCGAAGCAAGACTTCTCTGGCCTGACTGGAAAACGCCAACGCGGATTCCAGTCGTCCATGCTGCAGGTGGTAGTAGGCCACCATGGCCAGGGAGAAGGCCCGGATGTCCCGGTGACCACTGCTTTCCATCAGCAGGGACAGATTGGCACCCTCCATGAAGTCGGTATCGTGCTGGAACAATTGCAGGTGCATTTCCAGAAAGTCGATCACCCGGGCGTGATTGTCGCGGGCTTGCTGATCGTTACGCGGCGCCTCTTTCAATGCATCCAGATAATAACGGGCCCGAAAGAACCGGCGAGACAGAGTCAGGGTGCTGATCAAGGGGGCGGACAACTCATCACGGCTGAGAAGGGTGCTGTCCGACAGCGTTTCCGCCCAGTCGAGAATGTGGGCGGTATAACCTTCCCGTAGCCAGTAGTCGAAGGCCTGCTCCAGGCAGTGAATGAACAGGCTGTCGTCCCCGGCCCGTTTGGCATGCCATACGGCCTGCCGAAAATTCTGCTCGCGCACAAAGAAACGGGTGGCACGGCGGTGGATCGGCGCGATGCATTCGGGCATTTCAATGGCGACTCGGGCGCGCAAAAAATCCTTCAGTAACCCGTGATAGCGATACCAGCCGGGCCTGCCCGATATCGGGATCAGGAACAGTTCCCGGGAGGTCAGCTCCTCGATCAGACGGGCGGCGCGATCGCTCTGCAGCACCTGGTTGCACAATTCCGCATTGAAGCTGTCCAGCAAGGCGCTCTGCATGAACAGGGTGCGGGCGGTATCGGGCAGACCTTTCAACACCGCATGGCAGAAGTAGTCCATCAGCTCCGGCTGGCTGGCATCAAAATCTTTCAGGGTCTGCATGCCCGAGCGCATGGCCGCCAGCAGGGCAATCTTGACCCCGGCCATCCAGCCTTCGGTAATGCTAAGCAGGTGGACCATCTCCTCCTCATCCAGCGCCCCGCCGCCCAGACCTTCATTGAGGGCAGTGACTTCCTCACGGCGGATTTTCAGTTCGCTGGCGCCGATTTCCAGTAACGCGTCCTCCAGCCGCAGGCGGCTGATATCCAGGGGCGGCTGGGTGCGGCTGGCGATGATCAGGTGCACGTCCGCCGGCGGCTGGTCCAGCAGGGTGCTGATGACACTGAGTGTTTCCGGGCTACGGATATGCTGGAAGTCATCAAAGACGATAATCAGGGGCCCGGCCACCTGCTCCAGGGCCTCGAAGAGCGCATCGGCAATGGACGATGGCGGCAGCTCAGCCACATCGAAGGGCATGAACCAGGAGGTATCGAACGCCGGCACGGCGGCACGGGTCTGCTCGGCAAAACGGCGCAGGAAGCGCACCGGGTCATCATCCGCCGGGCGCAGGCTCAGAGAGACCACCACGCCGGGGCCGGGCCGGGATTGCCACTGGCTGAGCAGGGTGGATTTCCCCGCTCCGGCGGGAGCCAGCAACAGGGTGAGAGGCACGCGGGCGCAATGATCCAGCAATGCCACCAGTTCCTTCCGGTAGAACCGACCTGCCACGGGCCGGGACGCATCAGTCGTACTCATTTCTGATCTGCCTAGCGTTTTTTATTGTTGTACTGCCATCGGCTGGCTGGGACGCCAGTGCCGATATGCAAACTAACGGATATTGGCTCACCCGAACCGGCATTTGATCACAAACCGAACAACAGGTAGCGGCATGGCCGCAAATCACAAAAGGCGTGATTGAGAGGACGCGGGGCTGAGGTCGGATCTCCGACCGGGGGCTGAGAGCTGGGGCGCGACCCACAAAAAAGCCCCCTTTCCGTCAGGAAAGAGGGCTTCTTGTGGTGCGCTGACTGATCAGGGAATCGGCAGGTAACCGCCGTCCACTTCCTTGGTGACAATGGCCACCGCGTTGTGGGCGTGCAGGCTTTCCAGGTGATTGACCCGCAGCCAGAAATCCTTGTAGCAACCCTGGGGATTCAGGGCCTGCTTGAGGCGACGGGCCGCATCTTCACAGAACATCAGGTTCTGGCCGTTGAGCAGGGCGAATTCCTGTTCGTCCACCCGCTTCACGGCGGTCTGCACCGGGGTTTTCAGAGCCCCTTCGATGGAATCGATCAGCGCAGTGATGGGGAACGCATCGCCTTCGGTGTGATCCAGCAGGACCCGCACCTGGGCCACGGAGCGCTGGCTGTGCGGGGTGGCCAGAATACCCTCTTCGGTCCCCAGCCACTCAAACACCGCATCCGCATCGACCTTGCCTTCCGCAAAGTCACGGCGGAACTGTTCCTGAATCAGCTGGCGGGACAAGGCCGCTGAACACGGGCAAGTGGAGGAGTACGGCACTTCCACGTACATCTCGATCCGCATGCCTTCTTCACACAGGGTGCCCTTGATGCTGACCGGGTAGCTCTTCCAGCCGGAATAGCTGCTCTTCAGGGCAGGACGACGCATGGAGTATTCAAAGTCCAGCTGCACAAAGCCGCGGGTGCTGAGGCCTTCATGGGTCTGCAGGAAATTACGCAGCAGCTGCTCAATGGATGCAGCACTGACCGAATGATCGCCAAAGGTCTCTTCCAGCATCAGAAACAGCCGGGACATATGGATACCCTTGGAATCCGGGTTGGCCAGATTCACATAGGCCTGGATAGAGGTGCTCACCGGGCGCTCACCGGCCAGGGTGTCACTGACCCGGGCAGGCAGGTGGATTTCGCTCATGCCGACCCAATCCAGGGTGCTATGGATGTGATCCACCATGGAATTGGACGCGACGTCCGGCATCTGTTTGGTGCCACCGGCACCAGTTTCACGTGTCATGGGATTCTCCATAGGGGCGCACGAGAGACCATCTTATGGCCCGTCGGGTGAACAAAACGGTAACCCGACTGTCATCGCCCTGACTGACAAGGGGGGCAAGTCTAGCAGAAAGTCTCCCGCAAATTGACCATTTGCGGGCGCGGCTTTGGCTATGGGATTGACAGAATGGCCCTATCAGCCCGATCAGATCGGTTCGTCTGCACTACCCACCAGTTCCTGGAAGCGAGCCAGCGCATGCAGGGGGCGGAACATCTCTTCACTGCGGGCATGACGGCGCAGGGTTTCGGAGGTCTGGATGGCCGCATCCAGGTCGGCGAGCGCATTATCGATCTCACCCAACCCGGCCCAGGCGCAGGCGCGCTGGTACAAGGCATGGGAGTTTTCTTCATCCACTTCCAGCACCCGGTCACACAGGCTCAGGGCCCAGCGTTGTTCGCCCAGCTCCAGGGCCGCATCGGCCTTCCAGGCCAGGGCTTCCGGATCATCCGGGCGTAATTCCAGAATCCGGTCATACAGCTCGATCTTGGCCTGGGCGCTGGGCTCCTTGGTGGCCTTGAGCCACAGGCTGTGGATCTCGTTGGTGCGCTCGATCTCTTCCTGGTTTTCGGCAATGGTCAGGGATTTCTTGCGCAGCTCCCGCTCCAGATCCGCCAGGCGAGCCTCGTACTCGCTGGTCAGACGGGCCATTTCCTTTTCCGCGTAAACCCGCACGTTGTCCTTCAGGTCACGAATGGTGGACCAGCCCACCAGCGCCAGAATGGAAGCGGCACCGGCAATCAGATAGAAGAAATAGGTCACCGTGTTGGTGGCATAGCCCATGGCCTTGTCTGCCACTTCCAGCTCCCGGTCAGTGACCAGCAGGTTCATCTGGTTACGGTATTCCATCATGTCCTGGCGGAGGTTACGCAACTCGCCAAGGATCCAGTTTTCCCGGAACTGGGAAATGACCGGCCCCTTCTCGATTTCGCTTTCAGCCTCCTGGCGGGGAGCCTCATCGGTTTCCGCCATGACGGTGGGCGCCAGGCCCAGAAACAACACCCCCAGCAATGCCAGGCGCGCAAGTCGCATTCTCTGCAAGACTCTATCCTCAATCTGTCGACTTACGTTTAAACGGCGCAAGAAGCGGTCACTTCAGGCCCAGAGTATGGTCGCATTAAGCCCTGCCATGTGCCACCACTGTGGCCACATTCGCCAGGCCGGCCGGACCCCAGCCCCACCCACACATCCACCGGGGAAGGCTCTGACCGGGGCGCAATACTGATTCAACAAGGAGAGCAATTTCGGGTCATTGCCAGGCCTTTGGCAAATCCCGTGCAGGCCAGAAAAGACGCGGCATCGCGCCGTTTCGGCGGGCTTGCGCCAGGAGTTACTTTGACTTCTAAATGTTTTATCTCTAAAATAGCTTACCAATTTTCGCAAGGAATTACTTGGCGTTGCCCTGAATGGTGTGGGGTTGAATCCTTACATCTCAAAGGTGATTGCAGACTGATTATGTCCAATAACGGTCACATTACTTTGTTATCAAGAGAACGGACGGCAATGGCCAGACACGAAGACGTGCTGATTGCATTAAGACAGATTATTCGCGCCACCGACCTTTACTCTCGCAAGTTGAGCAAGGTCTCGGGGCTCACTTCGCCTCAGCTACTCATCATGCAGGCGATTTCGGCTCACGGTGAAATCACCATGGGCGACCTGGCCAATGAGGTCTCTCTCAGCCAGGCCACCATCACCACCATTTTGGACCGCCTGGAAAAGCGGGAGCTTGTCGAGCGCAAGCGCGGCGAGCAGGACAAACGTCGGGTCTACGCTCACCTGACCCCGGCCGGTGACGACATCATCGACCAGGCCCCTACGCCGCTTCAGGACGAATTCATCGAGCGTTTTGACCGCCTGGAAGATTGGGAGCAATCGTTAATCCTCAGCTCCCTGCAACGGGTGGCCGCGATGATGAATGCCGGGGATATCGACGCGTCCCCGGTATTGGATCTGGGCGCCATCGACCGCGCCCAACCAGCGGTGGACATGAGTAGTCGCCGCGAACGCGAAGCCAACTCTTTCTCTAAAACGGACCAAAAGTGAAACCATGGTTGCAGACAGTGCAAAGAAAACGGATTCATCCACCGACAATCAGGATGACATTACTTTCCGCAAACCGGAAAGCCAGGACGGCAGCCGGGTGCACAAGCTGATCAGTGAGTGCAAGCCGCTGGACGAGAACTCCGTCTATTGCAACTTGCTGCAGTGTACGCACTTTGCTGACACCTCCGTCGCCGCGGAAATGGACGGCGACCTAGTGGGCTTCATTTCCGGTTACATCCCGCCCAAGCAGCAGAACACGCTGTTCGTCTGGCAGGTGGCCGTACATGAGAAAGCCCGCGGCAAGGGCCTGGCCAAGCGCATGCTGGCCGAACTGATCAACCGTGAGGAAAGCACCGACGTTCAGTTCATCGAGACCACCATTACCCCGGACAACGAAGCCTCCTGGGGAATGTTCCGCAGCTTCGCCTACCAGCGCAGCATGCCCACGGAAGAATTTATTCTGTTCGATTCGCGCATTCACTTTGCCGGCGAACATAATGACGAATATCTGCTGCGTATCGGGCCATTCAACAGAGACGAAGCCTGAGCGAACTGAACAGAACGTAACAAGCACCGAATTCAAGCGAGGAACAGGAATCATGGATACCGACATTTTTGAAAGTCACGAATCGGAAGTAATGAGCTATGCACGTAGCTTCCCGGTGGTGTTTGACCAGGCCAAGGGCAGCTACCTGTACGATGAAACCGGCAAGGAATACATCGACTTCCTGGCCGGCGCAGGCACGCTCAACTACGGCCACAACAACCCGGTACTGAAAGAGAAGCTGCTTGAGTACATCCAGCGTGACGGCATTGTTCACGGCCTGGATATGCATACCACGGCCAAGCGTGAATTCATGGATGCTTTCTACGAAGTGATCCTGAAGCCCCGCGATATGGATTACATCATGCAGTTCACCGGCCCCACCGGCACCAATGCAGTGGAAGCGGCGCTGAAAGTGGCCCGTAATATCAAGGGTCGCGAAAACATCATCAGCTTCACCAATGGCTTCCACGGTGTGAGCCTGGGTGCCCTGGCCACCACGGGTAACAGCCATCACCGTGGCGTTGCCGGTGTCACCATGGGCGGCGTAACACCGATGCCGTATGACGGTTATCTAGGCGATGCCTTCGACACCACCGAGTACCTCGACAAGGTGCTGGGCGATTCCTCCAGCGGTGTGGACCACCCCGCCGCAGTAATTGTGGAAACCGTACAGGGCGAAGGCGGCATCAACGCAGCCAGCTTCGACTGGTTGCGCAATCTGGAAAAAGTGTGCCGCAAACACGACATGCTGCTGATTCTGGATGACATCCAGGCCGGTTGTGGCCGTACTGGCACCTTTTTCAGCTTTGATGATATCGGCATCAATCCGGACATCATCACCCTGTCCAAGTCCCTGAGCGGTTATGGCCTGCCCTTCGCCATGGTGCTGCTGAAACCGGAGCTGGATCAGTGGAAACCCGGTGAGCACAACGGTACCTTCCGTGGTCACAACCTGGCCTTTGTGACTGCAGCGGCCGCGCTGAACCATTACTGGCGTGACGACAAGTTCGCCAAGGAAGTACAGCGCAAGGCGGATATCATCACGGACCGTTTCCGTGAAATCGCCAACAGCTATGACGACCACTGGTTCTACCTGAACGGTCGCGGCATGATGCAGGGCCTGGTGGCCCGTGACGGCGAACTGGCTGGCGAAATCACCAAGGCTTGCTTCAAGCGTCAGCTGGTGATTGAAACCTCCGGTGCCGATGACCAGGTGATCAAGACCCTGTGTCCGCTGACCATTGCCGAAGAAGATCTGACCCGCGCGCTGGACATCATCAAGGAAAGCGTTGCCGAAGTCATGACTGACCGCATCAAGCGCGGTGAAGCGCACTCTGTTGCCAGCATGGCTAGCTAAACAGACTGCCCGCTCCCCCGGTTCCGGGGGAGCCTTTCTCCCTCCCTTTTTTGCTCAGGAGTCATAATTCATGATCGTTCGCACTCTGGCGGAAGCCGAGAAGTCAGACCGTTGTGTCAAAGCCGAAAACGGCAACTGGCAGTCTGTTCGCCTGTCCCTGAAAGACGACAAGATGGGGCATTCGTTCAACATCACCACCATCTTCAAGGGTACCAAGACTCACATCCACTACCAGAACCATCTGGAAACCGTGTATGTGATGTCGGGTAACGGCAAAGTAGAAACCATTTCCGATGGCAAGGTCTACGACCTGAAGCCCGGCACTGTCTACCTGCTCAATGAGCACGACGAACATTATCTCTATGGCGGTGACGAAGACATGGTCGTGGCCTGCGTTTTCGATCCGCCGCTGAGCGGCAAGGAAGTGCACGATGAAAATGGCGTTTACCCGGCAGATGTTGATTAAGCGACCGGGCACTCGCTGACAAGAAAAAACGGGGCGCTTCAAGCGCCCCGTTTTTTTTGCCCTTCAGACTTTACCGTTGGAGCCTTGTTCACAAGGCGAACCTTCCACGTTCCCCAGCAAGCTTCGCCATGCCGACATGGCTCCAACACCTCAACCGAGGCGCCATTCTCAAAACGCGTACTTGGCAGTGAACTGCACACGCTTCAGATCACCATTGTCACCGGCTTCGGTTTCCCGTTCGGCATAAATCAGCTCCCCCCCCAATGACAGGGGCTTTGCCACCTGCCAGATCAGGTTGGCATGGGCGCTCTGTACGGTTTCGTTGGTGGTGCCGGCCACAGTCTCCGGGTTATCCGCTTCGCTCATGGACACCGCAAAGTTCGACCTCCAGCGATCATTCCAGTTGTGGTGCAGGGCCAGTACCGCACTCCACTGATCAATCAGCTCGATATCGCCATCCGCTTCAATTTGCCCGGAGCGGAATGCATTCAGGGTGTGGTAACGGCCAATGGCATTGCCGTAATTGAGCTGGAAGCGTACATCATCCATCTCGCCCAGCATCATCTTGCCTGCCAGTGCCAGTCCGTAGCCATATTCGCTCTCGTCCCGGTCCTGGCCACCGATGTTGTCCTGGTAGGCCAGCTCACGCCCCATGCCGGACAGGCTCACATTGCCCCAGTCTCCGGTCAGGTTGTAGCGCAGCACCACATCAGGCACACCATTATCGTCGTAGGGATTTTCCGTGCCGCCGTAGAGCGTCGTGGAGGGGTTCTCCAGGGCCAGCATGATCGGGCCACTGGTGTAACGAATCTGCGGTTGGCGCTCGAAGACGGTGCCGGCAGCACCCACAAAATCCAGGGTTTCCGGCAACGCACTGACATTGAAAAAGGTGGACCAGGTCTGTCCGAACAACCACTTGTCCCAGCACAGATAGGCATGGCGAATACGTGGCGCATAGCTATTGGTAATACGCTCGTCGCCAAGGCCGGTGGTCTGAAAATCGATTTCGATATGGCCCTTCACATCCCCCACCGGAGTACGGGTAACACTCTTCAGCCAGAAGCGGCTCTGTTTGGCATGCATATGAAGCTTGCCGGAGCCCTCTTCCCCCGCCACAGGAATGGTGGAAGGCACCATAAAGTCCTCCCCGATTGCCGCTGATGCTTCTTCACCATCGCTGTATTTGCTGTAGATCGTGTCAGCTTTGATAAAACCACCAAAGGTGATCTGGCTGTTTCCGCCACTGTGTTCCAGTTTGTTTTCCAGCTCGGCTACCCGCTCCTCCAGGGTAGCGGCACCCGCCATACCCGCATGGGCAAATAGAACGGCGGCACACAGGTACTTGGGTTTTATTGCTGTCATGGCCCTGCCCTCTTGTTTTCATCAACACGTAAGTCACTCCATCAACAGCTTGCTCGGCCCCTGAGCGCGCAACTATTAGCCATAGGTCGAAAAGGGGCTGCCTTCTCTTAAGACCAAGGTCTAATTCAGGGCACCGCCGTGCTTTCGCACACTGGCAGCATCCTTGATAACAACCGCATCACTTCAGTGAGGAAGTCCCATGGAAACGGGTGCACGCGTGCCGGTAAAAGCCGCTCTGAAATCCCATTGCTGGATCGACGCCAACGACTACCAGTCTCTCTACACACAGAGCCTGCAGGACAGCGTCGGATTCTGGCGCAGCCAGGCCCAGCGGATCGACTGGGTACGCGAACCGCAGCAGATTCGCGACACCCGTTTCCATCCGGATGACGTTCATATTCGCTGGTTCCATGACGGCGAACTCAACGCCAGCAGCAATTGCATTGACCGTCATCTGGCCGCCAATGGAGACGCTGTCGCCCTGTACTGGGAAGCGGATGAAGCTGGCCTGCCGAGCCGGGAAATCACCTACCAGGCACTCCATCTGCATGTTTGCCAACTTGCCAATACCCTCAAGCGCCAGGGCGTCGGCAAGGGCGACCGGGTGATGATCTATATGCCTATGATCCCGGAAGCGGTTTTCGCCATGTTGGCCTGCGCCCGCATCGGTGCCATTCATTCCGTGGTGTTTGCCGGTTTCTCTCCGGATGCCCTGGCCGGTCGCATTGCCGACTGTGGCGCCAAAATGGTGATCACCGCCGATGCCGGACGGCGTGGCGGCAAACCGGTGCCCCTCAAGGACAACGTGGATGAGGCCCTGCGACAGGATGGCACTGGTGTGGTGGAAAAGGTTCTGGTGGTCCGCCACGTGGGCAATGACGTCCACTGGCAACCGGGCCGGGATCTGGACTATGCGGAAGAGCAGGCACAAAGCGACAGCCACTGCCCGGCTGAAGCCATGAATGCGGAAGACCCCCTGTTCATTCTTTACACCTCCGGCTCCACCGGCAAACCCAAGGGGGTGCTGCATACCACCGGTGGTTACATGGTCTATGCATCACTGACCCATCAGCTGGCCTTCGATTACCACCCCGGCCAGGTCTATTGGTGCACCGCCGATGTGGGCTGGATCACCGGGCATACCTATCTGGTCTATGGTCCGCTGGCCAACGGCGCCACCTGTGTGATGTTTGAAGGCGTGCCCAACTATCCCAATGATCAGCGGGTGGGCGACATCATCGATCGCTACGGGGTGGAAATTCTCTACACCGCCCCCACCGCCATCCGCGCTCTGATGGCCGGCGGCGATCACTGCTGCCAGAGCAGCAAGCGCGATACATTACGGATCCTGGCCACCGCCGGTGAGCCCATCAATCCGGCGGCCTGGCAATGGTTCCACGATGTGGTCGGCAAAGGCCAGGCGGCCGTGGTGGACACCTGGTGGCAGACCGAAACCGGCGGCATCATGATCTGTCCGCTCCCGGCGGCCACCGAGGCCAAACCCGGCGCCGCCACCTTGCCCTTTTTCGGCATCCAGCCGGCTCTGGTGGACAACGACGGCAACCTGCTGGACGGCCCTGCCGAAGGCAACCTGGTCATTGCCGACAGCTGGCCTGGGCAGGCCCGCACCCTGTGGGGCGATCACGAACGTTTCGTACAGACCTACTTCAGCAGCTTCCCCGGGTACTACACCACTGGCGACGGTGCCCGCCGCGACGAAGACGGATACTACTGGATTACCGGCCGGGTGGATGATGTGCTCAACGTGTCCGGTCACCGCATGGGCACTGCCGAAGTGGAAAGCGCCCTGGTCGCCCACCCGAGGGTGTGTGAGGCAGCGGTGGTGGGATACCCCCACGACATCAAGGGGCAAGGCATCTATGTCTATGTGACCCTCAATGACGGGGAAGTGGCCAGCGATGCACTGCTCCAGGAATTGCGCCAGTGGGTACGCCGGGAGATTGGCCCCATCGCCACCCCGGATCTGATCCATTTCACTGGCGGGCTCCCGAAAACCCGCTCCGGCAAGATCATGCGTCGCATCCTCAGAAAAGTGGCCGCCAACGAACATGACAGCCTGGGCGACATCTCCACCCTGGCGGATCCGGCGGTGGTGGCAAGCCTGGTGGAAACCCGGGTCAATCGGTGAGTGAAGGGTGCGCCGGGGCGCTGAAACGGACCTGCGCGTACTCAGCACCCATGCACCAGGGCCAGAGATTTATGCTGAAGGGAACCCGTTGTTTCCTGTTTTTCCCACGCTGCCCTGCGAGTCTTCCAAAGGGCAGCATCTTTTTTTCTTTCATGCTTAAATCGGGGCCATGACAACAATACTGATAGCCGATGACCATCCCCTTTTCCGCGCTGCCCTGAAACAGGCGGTAGCCGCCAGCTTTGTCGATGCCACCATCCATGAAGCCGACTCTCTGGCGACTCTGGAGACGCTGGGGCAACAGGCCATTCCCTTCGATGTGATTCTGCTCGATTTGCATATGCCGGGCACCCATGGCTTTTCCGGGCTGGTCTACCTGCGCGAACAGTATCGCAAGGTGCCGCTGGTGGTGATTTCCGCAACGGAAAGTGTTGATGTGATTCAACGGGCCATTCATTTTGGCGCCGACGGCTTTATCCCCAAATCCGCTTCCATCGAAACCATGACCGACGCCATGGGCAAGATCATGGCTGGTGAACGCTGGCTTCCCGAACACGCCCGCCGGGCCATGCCCCCTACCCTGCCCGATCACTCTGGCATGAGCGAGCGCATCGCCAGCCTGACACCACAACAATTCCGGGTCATGGGCATGTTGATGGAAGGCATGCAGAACAAAGTGATTGCCTATGAACTGGATGTCTCGGAAGCCACCATCAAGGCCCACATGACCGCCATCTTCCGCAAACTGGGAGTGCGCAACCGCACCCAGGCGGTGCTGGCATTGAAGGACCTGGCGATTGAACCGCAGGGGGTGGATGGCAATTAATAGTTAATAATGAATAATTAATAACGCGCGATCAGAAATTCTCGCTATCTAAAAGGCATGAGGCCGCGCCCAGTCTTTGAGCGCGGCCTCATGCGGTCCGGCTGTGATTACCTTTCGCGCGCAACTATTAATTATTCATTATTAACTATTAATTTGCTCCAACGCTCTCCTGAGCATCGCCTCCGTCAACGGCTTCTGCAGGAAACCAACCCCTTGCTCTTCCGCGCGCTCTCGGACGTGGGGGTTGCGGTCGGCGGTCATGAGGATGGCGGGGACCACGTCTTCCCAGCAGCTGTCCAGCCCTTCGATCACCGCAAAGCCGTCTTCATTATCCAGCTGATAGTCCACCAGCAGCACATCCGGGGCAGGGTTGTTGACTGCTTTTTGCAGGGCGTCATCCAGACCGCTGGCCGCTACCACGTCGCAATCGAGCATCTCCAGGGCCGCCACCAGACTGGCCAGCAGTGCCGGGTCGTTATCCACGCAGAACACCCGCAAACCCTCAATGCCCTTGCTGGCCGTTTCCGCTTCTTGCAGTAACGGCGGCAATTCGCCGCTGGCCAGCGGCACAGTGACACTGAACACCGTACCTTTACCGGGCCAGGAACGGACCGTTAACCGGTGCCCCAGCAATCGACAGATCCGGTCCGCGATGGCCAGCCCCAAGCCCAGCCCTTTAACCGGCTTTCGGCTTTGTTGCGGCAGGCGCTGGAACTCCCGAAAAATCTGTTCGTGCTGATCATCGGGAATCCCCGGGCCGGTGTCCCACACCTCAATGCGTATGGCATTGTGCTGGCGACGGCAGCCGAACAGGATGCGGCCGTGTTCGGTATAACGAATGGCATTGGACAGCAGGTTCTGCAGGACTCGCCGCAACAGCCCCTCATCCGTCTCCACCACCGCCTCGCAGATCACCGATCGCAGACGTAACCCATTGGCGGCGGCCAGGGCAGAAAACTCCTGGTTGAGCGGGGCCATCAAACTGCCCAGACGCAACGGATGCACATGCGTGGGCATGGTGCCGGTATCCAGCTTGCTGATTTCCATCAGTGCCGAAATGATCTGTTCGGCGGCCTGCAAGGAGGTATCGATATGACCAAGCACATCCACTTCACGGGAAAAACTTTCACCGTCACGTTTCACCAGCTGCTGGCGTAACGACGAGGTAAACAGCTGGGCGGCATTGAGGGGCTGCATCAGGTCATGGCCGGCGGCGGCCAGAAACCGGGTCTTGCCATCATTGGCCCGGGCCAGTTTCTCATTCACTTCGGTAAGTTTTCGGGTACGTTCGGCAACCCGGTTTTCCAGACTTTCGTTGATCTGGCGAAGCGCCTGCTCGTCACGCTTGCGCTCGGTAATATCCATGTAGGTACTGACAAAACCGCCCCCCATCATGGGCGTACCGCGCACCTCCACAACGATGCCGTTGGGCAACTCACGTTCGAACTGGTGAGAGTGACCCTCGCGCAACAGCTGTACCCGCTTGCTCACATCGTCTTCCAGATTCCCGCCCTCGTAATAGCCACGCTCCGCGTTATAGCGATACACGTCCTCAATGGGGCGACCCAGCCGGATCAGCCCGTCCGGATAATCGAACAGTTTCACGTAGGCCTGGTTCCAGGCCACGACCTGCATCTGCCGATCCACCACGCAGATACCCTGGCTGATGGTTTCGATGGTGGTACGCAACAGCTGGTGATTGAACTGGATCAGCTCGGAAGCCTCATCCATCATTCTCACCACATCGTCATGGCGGCTGTTCTGCTTGCGTAGCAGGGTGCTCATCACGATTCGCGCCGTGGACGCGCCCATGGTGCCGGCGAGTAGCCGCTCCACATAGCGAACCAGGTGCAACGGCGCCGGCAACGCCAGCTGCTCGGACACGTTGCGACGTCGCATATAGTCGAAGAACAAAGGCTCTGCCCGGGGATGGCCCAGCCCACGCTTGCACACTTCCAGCAGTTCCGCGGTTGTGATGGACGGGTGACCAATGCCTTCGCGCCACCAGTCCATGGGCATGTCCACAAACCGGGCTGCCTGGGCCTCGTCCAGGGCATCGTGGGATGCACGCCGGGAAAAGTAGATGAACGCCGCCAGGTTCACCGACAGGGACCAAAACACTCCATGAGTGAGCGGCTCCAGCCCCTCAATGCCGAACATGGCATGGGGACGCAGCAGTCCCAGCCCCAACAGGCCCCGATCGTTCAGGGTCTGCACCCACTCCACCGGCAGAATGACCGGCATCAACAGGCAGTAGAACCACAACAGAAACCCGAAACCCAACCCGGCAAAGGCCCCCTGCTTGTGCCCGGTGCGCCAGTACAAGGCCCCCACCAGCGACGGCGCGAATTGCGCCACAGCGGCAAAGGACAACAGGCCAATACTGGCCAGGCCATCGAAGCGATCAATCAGGGTATGAAAGGCAAAGGCCAGGCCCAGCAAGACCAGAATACTGGCGCGACGCAGAAACCGGAGCTGACGGCTCAGCCCGGCCAGCTGGTCCCGCTCATGAAGCCGCGACTGCAACCACAGCGGCAGCAACACTTCGTTGGTCAGCATGATGGCCAGCGACACCGTGGACACGATCACCATACCGGTTGCCGCCGCGATGCCGCCGATAAACGACACCATCAGCATGGTCGAATTGTCCTGGGCCATGGGCAGCGACAGCATGTAGGTGTCCGCCTGACCTATCAGGTAAGGCTGGGTGATGACGCCGGCCACCACGATGGGCAGCACAAAGACCGCAAACATCAGCAGATACAGCGGAAAAAGCCAGCGGGTGGTGCGTAAATGCCGAAGATCGTTGTTTTCCACGACCCCGGCATGAAACTGACGCGGCAAACACAGGATCGCCACCATGGACAACAGCAAGGCGGTGACAAAACTCTGGGAAAACAGAGTGGGCTCGAAAATCTGGAAAACGTCATCCTGCAGCGCCACTTGCTGCCACATATCCAGGGGGCCGTCGAAAATAAAGTACAGGCAGTAAAGCCCCAGCAACACGAAGGCCACCACCTTGATAAAGGACTCGAAGCTGACCGCCAGCATCAAACCGGACTGGTGCTCCGTGGTATCGATATGGCGGGTTCCGAACAACAGGGTAAACACCGCCATCAGTACCGCCACCAGCAGCGCGGTATCCATATCGTATTGCGCGGAGTCCTTGAGCACGTAATCGAATGACAGGGTGACTGCTTTCAGCTGCAGGGCGATATACGGCAGCACACCAATGATTGCCACCAGGGTAACCAGAACGGCCAGGCGGCGGGACTTGCCGTAACGGGCCGCCAGGAAATCCGCGATGGAGGTAATGTGATGCTGCTGGGCCACCGTGACCATCTTGTAGATCAGGGCACCACCGAGCAACACGGTAAGGATGGGACCGAGATAGATAGGCAGGTAATTCCAGCCATTCTGGGCGGCTTCGCCCACCGCACCATAGAAGGTCCAGGAGGTACAATATACGCCCAGTCCCAGGCTGTAGACCCAGGCATTCTGGAAGGTTTTACGCCCCTGTCGAGCCGCCCGGTCACCCCACCAGGCGATCACGAACAGCACCAGCACATACCCCAGTGCCAGGCCGCTCAACTGCCACAATGAAAACACCGCCGCTCCCGGTTAAACGGATACAGATTTCAGCTTATAGCAACGCCTGGACGAAGCGTAGCACCACCGCGACCAGCAACAGGGCGACCCCGGCCCGTTGCCACTTGAATTCACTCTCAGTGAGTGTCATTTCCCGCCGCCAGAACATCAGCAGGCCGCGGGTGTCCCGGGTCCGTTGCCAGTAACGCAGGTAGGCATACAACACGATGCAGAGACCGGCGATCAAGGCCACTTTTTCGGCGTAGAGCATATTCCTCTCCATTATCTCTTCCGCAACCGTTTGGCGCCTTCCTGGCAAAGCGCCAACTTAATTCATCACGGGTCTCTGCAGCTGCAGGTACATCAGCGCCGCCGTCACAGCATCGCCGCGGGCGGTGTGCCGCTCCATGACCGGTACCTGCAAGGCGTCGGCCATGGCATCGAAGTGCAGGTCCGGCTCCAGTTCCGGTTTCCAGTGACGCATTTTTTTCTGATACAGGCTGGACAGCTCGATAGTGGCATTGGGCAGATCGAAGCCCAACAGAGGGCGCAGGTAACGGTTGATCATGGCCACGTCGAAATCCACGCACCAGCCCACCAGGGGACGATTGCCGATCACGTCCAGCAGCTGCTCCAGCGCCGCGACCACGGATTCGCCCTCCTCCAGATCGACCGGCCGCAAACGATGAATACGAATGGAACTGCCTTCCAGACTTTCCGGCGCTTGCAGTTTGATATCCAGCGCCTGGCTGCTCAGCACCCGCCCCTGCTTCACCGGCACCGCCGCGATGGAAACCAGCTCCGCATGGCGGCTGTCCAGCCCGGTGGTTTCACAGTCGATGGCCATCACCTCATCGCCCTGATAGGGCATAAAAAGATGGGCAAAGGGCCCCTGCCCGTGACGATGTCGATCGGTATAACGTCGCCAGTGCCTCAGCATGCCTTTTATCCTCCTGCCTGCACCCATGGCTATTCTCAGTACTCCAGATGGAAACGACGGGACAGGCGCTGTTTAAAATCACTGACCAGATGCAGGGCATCCCGGAGCAGGTCTCGCTCCAGAGATGACAGCCGCTGCACCACGATATGGTTGTCGGGAATGTTCATGGCATCACCATGCAGGTGTTCGAGCTGATGATTCAGGCGCAGTTCACTGAACAGCTCCATGGCTTCCCCCAGGTCCTCGGCAAAGCCAGGTTCCAACACTTTCATCGCCACCAGCTTTTCCAGCCGGGCCAGGGTGGAGGTTTCTGCGATGCGGTGCTGCAAGGCCAGGGCACGCACACCATGAACCACCGGAAACAATGCCCCTTTCTTGATATCGATACCGTGCTGGGGCTTTTTCAGGGAACCGAACAGGTTCAATGGCGTGGCGAATTGCAGGATCGGCCGGGCAAAGTGGGCCATGAAAAGATCATCATCGCTGCAACGGTCGAACAGTGCCGTGCGCACGCTATCCAGCAAGCGGTTATCCCCGGCCACGCAATGGGCGTCCACCAGGGTGGTAATGCGGATCAGTCCCTCGCCACCCACATCCGCCGCCCAGCCATGGATGCGTCGTTGCCACTGACTCAGGCTACCCACCCACTCCGGGTTGGACACCATCACCTTGCCTGGACAGGGGGGATAGCCCAGGGTCAGCAGGGTTTCAGAAAAACGCCGGGCATCGGTTTCGCAGCGGGGCCAGTGTTGATCATCCGCCAGGATCAGACCATTGTCCTGGTCGGTTTTCAGGATCTGCTCCCCGCGCCCTTCACTGCCCATGATGATCAGGCAGGCCTGGTGCTGTTCAGGCGGCACCACCATGGCAAACGCCTTGGCCATGATGCGCCCGTTAAGGGCAGCCAGAAGCTCCATGGCAAAGCGCATTTTCACGCCCTGGGCCATCAGCGCTTCCACCAGTTCCGGCAACCGTTCACTGGCAAGCCGTAACTCGTCCAGGGATTCGGCCTTCTCGATTTCCAGACCCACCACATAGGAGCGGCTGGAAAAGAAACTGAGCACATCGGTGAGCTCCACCACCCCCACCGCCTGCTCGCCCGCCATCACTACCACCCGTGCCACCTTGTGGCGGGTCATGCTTGTCAGCGCGGTGAACAGATAATCGTCCGGGCGAACGGTGACAAGTTGCCGCTCTGCCGCCGCGTCCAGCGGGGTATCGGCACTTTGCTCGTTGAGCACCAGGGCGGTCAGCAGATCGGTTTTGGTGACAATGGCAAAGCCGTCATCACTGTGGATCAGCACGCTGTCCACACCATGTTGCTTGAGCGCCGTCACCGCATCCCGCAGGGTACCGTCGGCGGCCATGACCAGCGGCTCGCGCATGCACTGATCCACCCGCGCCAGCATGAACCCGGCCAGGGTGACACCCCCTTCCCGTCGCTCCGCCAGGCGCTGGCTTTTTTCCGCCAGGCTCTGGCGAAAGAAGCGGCCGAACTCCGGCTCACTGTCGCATAACTCCAGAAACAGGGCTGCGGGAATCAGATGGCACAGGGTCTGTTGCTCTGCGCGAAAACGGTAACGGCTTTTGCCATTGAGCACACTGATGGCACCGAACAGATCCCCGGCAGCATACACCCCCACCTGGCTGCGCCCATCCGGAGCCTTCACATCCAGCTCTGCCACACTGCCCTTGTGGACCACATAGACATAGTCACTGGGACTGGCCGCCTCGAGAATAATGTCACCGGGCTCGTAATAGGACAGATCCGTGCCCTGATGCAGGCGATGTCGGCCTGCTGTTCCCAGCAGGCTGAACGGATACTGGTCGAGTTCCTGTTCAATCATGGCGGCGGACCGGTTAGTGAAAAGGTGAAAGTTCAAAGCGTAAAAGCGCGAAGATGGCGCAGCAGGAACAGAAATGCTCTGCCCGCGTTTCAACTTTAAACTTTCAACTTTTCACTCTCCTCTCTTCTTTCAGAAAGCGCAAAACCGGTGCGGACTGACTGTTTCCACACCGGCTTGGCTCAACGTTTTCTTTAGTGCGCCACAGCTTCACCGGCACCACGCGGAACACGGATGTCCTCCACGATATGCTGGATATGCTCCGGCGGCGGTGCCGTCACCCGGGAAACAGCAAAGGCCACGGCAAAGTTCAGCAGCATGCCGACGGTACCAATACCCTCCGGAGAGACACCCAGCAGCCAGTGCTCGGCGCTGTTCAGCTCCGGGGACACGAACTTGAAATAGACGATATAGGAGAAGGTAAAGGCAAGCCCGGTAAGCATGCCGGCAATGGCCCCTTCCTTGTTCATGCGCTTGTAGAAGATACCCATCAGGATGACCGGGAAGAAGCTCGCCGCTGCCAGCCCGAAGGCGAAGGCCACCACCTGGGCCACAAAGCCCGGCGGATTGATGCCGAAGTAGCCGGCGATACAAATCGCCACCACCGCTGCGCCACGGGCCGCCAACAATTCCTGCTTCTCGGTAATATCCGGCTTCAGGGTTTTCTTCAGCAAGTCATGGGAAATGGCACTGGAAATTACCAGCAACAGACCTGCTGCAGTGGATAGCGCCGCAGCCACCCCACCGGCCGCCACCAGGGCGATGACCCAGGCTGGCAAATTGCCGATTTCCGGGTTTGCCAACACGATAATATCGCGATCGATATACACTTCCGCATCGTTATCGCTGGGTGCATTGGTGAGTACACGCTCGCCATAGGCACCGGTTACTTCTGCACGGCTGCCGGCGAAAGTGGGCTTGCCTTCAAAGGCTGCGCCGGCACTCATCTGCACTGCGCCATCGCCGTTCTTGTCCATCCAGCCGATCAGCCCGGAGTTTTCCCAGTTATAGAACCATTCCGGCAGTTCCTCATACTGGGTCTGGTGAACCGTATCAATCAGGTTAAGCCGGGCAAAGGCACCCACCGCCGGAGCCGAGGTGTACAGCAGGGCGATGAAGAACAGCGCCCAACCGGCACTGATACGGGCATCCTTTACCCGAGGCACGGTAAAGAAGCGCACGATCACGTGGGGCAAACCGGCGGTACCACACATCAGTGCAGCCGCGATAAAGAACACGTCAACCGTGGATTTGGAACCATCGGTGTAGGCCGTAAAGCCCAGATCGGTGACCACCTGATCCAGCTTGTGAAGAAGATAGACACCGGAATCGTTACCGGCCGCATCCAGCACGGTGGCACCGAAACCTGTCTGCGGCAGCACATGGCCAGTCATCATGATGGACAGGAAAACCGCCGGCACCAGGAAAGCAAAGATCAACACGCAATACTGGGCCACCTGGGTGTAGGTAATCCCTTTCATCCCGCCCAGCACCGCGTAGAAGAAAACGATGGCCATACCGATCACCACACCGGTATTGACATTCACTTCCAGGAAACGGGCAAACACGATACCGGTACCACGCATCTGCCCGGCCACGTAGGTGAAAGAAACGAAGATCACGCAGATCACTGCCACGGTTCGCGCCACATTGGAGTAGTAGCGGTCACCGATAAAATCCGGCACCGTAAACTTGCCGAATTTTCGCAGATAGGGCGCCAGCAGCATGGCCAGCAATACGTAACCGCCAGTCCACCCCATCAGGTAGACCGACGCATCGTAACCGGCGTAGGCAATGATCCCCGCCATGGAAATAAACGAGGCGGCGGACATCCAGTCCGCTGCCGTTGCTGCGCCGTTGGCAATGGGAGACACCCCACCACCGGCCACATAAAAGTCTTTGGTTGATCCGGCTCGCGACCAGATCGCAATCCCGATGTAAAGCGCAAAGGAACCGCCCACAAAGAGATAGGTGAGTGTTTGAACATCCATAATCTTACCCCTCTCAGTCTTCGTGGACGTCGAATTTACGATCCAGCTTGTTCATGGATCGCGCATACATGATGATCAGCACCAGGAACACATAGATGGCTCCCTGCTGCGCAAACCAGAAACCCAGCTTGAATCCGAAAAACTGTATCTGATTGAGTTCATCCACCAGCAGGATTCCGCAGCCATAGGAGACGGCGAACCAGACAGCCAGGTAGGTCAAAATCAATCGCAGGTTGGCAGCCCAATAGGCGCGGGCATTTTCTTCTTTCATTACTCGTCCCTCTGCGTCCTCGTTGTAGCGGGCTATCCGCAATATCGGGATAGGCTCGCTATCAAGACTAGCCAAAGGGCATCGGCGGCACAGTATGACTTTAGTCGAAGCCCGGAAAGACAGAGGGGATGGGGAGGAGACAAGGCTGACGGGAAAATCCGTGGGCACGACCGGGACTTTGCGACAGACCGCCATCTATCGCGGCGGTTTCCCTGTCAGAATGGTACTTATGCGTTAAAATGCGCCCCTGGTCCGGAACGGCCTTTCAACAGAACAACAGTGGATGTCCCATGAAAATTGCGCGATGGATGATCGGCGCCCTTCTGGTAGCAGCGATAGCTATCATTGTGTCTTTCCAGCTATCCCCCTCCCGGGATCACTGGCCTGTTGCCGAGCCGCATCCCCCGGCCCAACCCGGTGACGTGACCCTGACCTTCCTTGGTACCAGCACCGTACTGATCAGCGACGGCACCACCCACCTGCTCACCGATGGCTACTTTTCCCGGGTCAGCATCCCCCAGCTTTTTGGTCTGATCGAGCCGAACCCGAAACGTATCGACAACGCACTCAAACAGGCAGGTATCCGTAAACTGGATGCCATCCCGGTACTGCACACCCATTTCGACCATGCCATGGATTCCCCCCTGGTGGCGCAACGGACCGGCGCCCAGCTGTTGGGATCCGCGTCCACCGCCATGGTGGGGCGCGGTGGCGGCTTACCGGAAGCGCGCATCACCACGGTGCAGACTCACCACCCCTATCGATTCGGGGACTTCACACTCTACTTCGTTCCTGCCGGCCACGTGCCCTTGCCACAAGCCATTGAAAACTGGACCGGCAAGGGAGAGGTCACCGAACCGGTGATCCCGCCAGCCCCCCTGGGGGCCTGGGAAGAAGGCACCAGCTACGGACTGGTCGTCAGCCATCCGGCGGGAACCCTGCTGATTCAGGGAAGTGCAGGCATGCAGCCCGGGGAACTGGATCGCTACCAGGCCGACTATGCGCTATTGGCCAGCGCCAGCCTGGGCAAACAGAGTGAGGCCTATCAACAGGCATTTATGGAAGAAACCGCTCAGGCGGTGGGAGCGCACACGGTGATCCCTGTGCACTGGGATGATTTTTTCGCGGAACTGCGTGACGATGTGGCACCACTGCCCTGGGCCTTGGACAACCTGGATGCATCGTTCCGTGCCATGGCGGATCGTCACGACGGTGATTTTTTCGTGCTGCCGCCGTTCCAGCCGTTTATGCTGACACCGCCTGCTGCGCCGCAGACAGAAACGGGGCCATAGCCAGGGGGTCGGATTCCCGCTTGATCTGCTCCAGCAACGCCCCGGCCTGGGGCCACTGCCGACGCAGGTAGCTCAGCCACTGCTTGACCCGTCCCGCCACCTGGGCATCGGTCCCGGTGCCGATCACATCGGCCAGGAACCGGCTCAGCACCGGCGGGATATCCTCCCAACGCGTGGCGCGACCATCCCGCAAGGCACTGACCAGCCACGGGTCTGCCACCGCTCCACG
>NZ_LWEJ01000088.1:0-266 GCF_001635525.1 Alcanivorax sp. HI0007 | reverse complement strand
GAACCGTTGCTCCAGCCAATCCATGTAGGCCACCCCCGCGGCAACCCCATTTTCCGGGCGCGTCAGGTTGCTGTAACCAAACTGACGACCGGTTCTCGGCATTACCTGCAGTAACCCCTGGGCGCCGGCAAAAGAGCGCGCCTTGGGGTTGAAGCGACTTTCCTGATACATCTGCGAGGTAATCAAGCGCCAGTCCAGTCCATACTTCAGCGCCTCGCTTTTGACCAGGTCATCGTAGGGAGAAATGGCTTTTCCGGACCCCACAC
>NZ_LWEJ01000087.1:0-281 GCF_001635525.1 Alcanivorax sp. HI0007 | reverse complement strand
TCGTCGACGCCAAGCAGATAGCCGGCATAGCGCCAGAAATAATGCATGGACTCATGCTCACGGCGACTGATTTGAAGACCAAGCCGCTTGAGTCCCCGGACCACCATGAAATCGAACTCCAGGATGGTGCCCGCCATGTCTTCCTGATTGATTGGCAGGTCGTATTTGGCATTGTCCCAACGGGGATTGTTGGCAAGAAATTGTCGCACTGCCGCGTGCAGCAACCGTACTTCCATCAAGGTGCGATGCCCCAGGCTGCCCGGGCGGATTCCGTCATCACC
>NZ_LWEJ01000086.1:0-389 GCF_001635525.1 Alcanivorax sp. HI0007 | reverse complement strand
ATCATGGGTGGTGGCCCGGTGAACCTGGCCGATGGATGCCGCTGCGAAAGGGGTTTCCTCAAAATCGGCAAACAGCGAATCCAGTGGTTTTCCCAGCTCCCGCTCGAGTTGACGACGGATTACGTGGAAAGGCATGGGCGCCGAGGCATTCTGCAGCACCTTGAGCTGATCGCTGATCTCCCGGGGGAGAATGTCCTGCATCTGCGAGGCAATCTGCCCCACTTTCATCACCGCGCCTTTCATCTCTCCGAGGGTCGCTGCGACTTCCCGGCCGATATGCTGGAGCAATTTTTCCCGGTCTGCGGCTTTGGCCATATCCGACTGGAACCACCCCTTGACCTGATGACCGGCCACCCGGGTGGCAATGGACGTGGTCATGCCGGTCAGCC